>CALLZA010000856.1 GCA_937858165.1 uncultured Ardenticatenia bacterium | reverse complement strand
CTGTCGTCCTGCTGTCGTGTTTTATTTTTTTTTTTAATGATCCGGCGACCACCGAGATCTACACTAGATCGCTCGTCGGCAGCGTCAGATGTGTATAAGAGACAGGTTGCACTTCGGGCGGTGTCTCGCCCTGGATGAGGCTGATGATCTCTTCCTGAATGCGGCGCAGCTTATCGGCTTCGTCGCGCCGACCGCTCTGTTCGGCGTGGGCTGTGCGCGCGTCAAGGACGTGCATGAAGGCGTCGTCGATGCTCCCCATGTGATCGGCGATGGCTTCGCGGCTGTCGGGCGCGGCCAGGATAGCGTCGAGGGTGGCTTGCGCTTCCTGTAGCACCGCTTGCGTGGCCTGCTGCAACTCGCGCTGCATCTCCAGCAACTCGTCGCGGATGCGGCCGAGTCGCTTGGCGCCGGCCGTGTCCTTGGCCTTCTCGCGCTTCTCCACTTCGCCCGTCAACAGGGCGAAGAACTCGTAGGTCATGGCCCCGCGGCCAGTCATGGCGATGGCGTTGATCAGGGTTTCATCGTGCTCATTGGCAACGATGTGGTTGAAGAGAATGGCCGGCGATACCCCGTTGGCCTTCTTGGCGTCGCGGTTCAGGGCATGGAGGGCCATCTGCTGTTTCTCCAACTGCCGGCCGACCTCCGTCTGCGTCATCAGCTTGGCCTGCAAGTTGAGCAGGCTGTTGACTTGGTTGGGGTCGCCCATCTGGCTGGTGGCCTCGATTTGCGCCCGCAGAATGGCGAAGAACGTCTCGTCGATCTCCCGAGCGCGATCCTTCAGCAAAAAGTCCTGCACGTCGGCCGAGGCTGTGGCCAGCGTGCGCAGCAACTCGACCTGCTTCTGCTGGCGGGCCAGCATCTCCGGCGTCACGCCTTCGGTGCCCCAGACCTTCTCCATGAAGCTCTGCATGGTTAGCATCGTCTGCGGGGCTAGCATGTAGCCGCGACGCTTCTCCATCGGCGTCTGATTGACGACCTGTTGCACCAGCCGGCCAATCAGCTCCTCGCGCCGCACTTGATCGAGGTTCATCTCCTGCGGCACGTGAACCATGAACAGGTCGTGGTTGGGGTCATGATAGAGCAGCGGCGTGGCAATGCGTCCGCCCGCGCCACAGTTGGGGCAGACGGCCACGTTGAGCTGGCCGGACAGCAGCATCTCTTTCAATTGCGGCTGGCGGGCAGCATCGATGATCTGGTAGATGTCGGCGACGTAGGGCACGCCGCAGTTGGGGCAGCTAATCTGCGTTTGCATTCGAGCTCCTTAAAGATGATGAACCACAGATAACACAGAATTGGCAGCGCAATCTGAGTAATCTATGGTTGCTTCTGTGGTTCTTGCCTGACGCGGCTCAATCGCGCGGCAGGGAGAAGGTAAAGGTCGTCCCCGGCGCGCCCGGCTCGTCTTCGCTGTTGCCGCGAAACCAGATACGCCCGCCGTGGGCCTCGATGATCGCCCGCGACAGGTATAACCCTAACCCCGTGCCTTCGGTCTTGCGGCTGAGGGCGTTGTCGACGCGCGAAAACTTTTGGAAGATGCGGTGCTGGTCGCGCGCAGCAATGCCAATGCCCGCGTCGCAGACCGAAACCGTGACGTGTTGCGGATGTACCTCGCCGACGATGGTGATCTGGCCGCCGTCGGGCGAATACTTAATAGCGTTGCTGACCAGGTTATTCAGCACTTGCGTCAGGCGGCGTTCATCGCCGATGATGGCCGGGAAGTCGGCCGGGAAGTCGACGTCGATGACGTGCTCCCGTGACTGGGTGGCGAACTTGCGGGCTACGGCCGCGGCCAGCTTGGGCAGGCTGATCTCATCGCCGATCTCCAGGGAGAACGTACCCGCTTGCAGGCGCGACGCCTCCAGCAGGTTGTCAATCAGCCCGTTCAGATTGTCGGCCTCTTCTTCGATGACGCTCAGTGACTCGTCGAGCACCGCCGGCGACCAGCGCCCATCGGGCCGTCGCAGCGTTCCGGCGTACCCTTTGATGATCGACACCGGCGTCTTTAGTTCATGACTGATGACAGAGATGAACGTTTTTTGCAGCGCCTCTTCTTCGCGATAGCGTGTCAGGTCGCGGATGTTGGCGATGATGTCAGTCATCTGCCCGTTGGCGTCCAGCAGTGGGGCATACGTGATGCCCAGATTGAGCGAGTCGCGCTCGGTGGGGCAGGCGGCGTCGCGGCGACGGCTGGCTTCCCCTTCGACGTAGAGGTGGGCAGCGTTGGGTTGCGGCCACCCCTGGGCCAGAGCGGCGTTCAAGTCCGACTCCGTCTTCAGCGCTCGCCAGCGGATGACGTCATCGTGACTGCAGCCGATGGCCTCGGCCGCCGGCCAGCCGGTCATATGGCTGAGGGCGCGGTTGAAGACGGTGATGCGCAGTTGGGCGTCGAGAATCATGACCCCATCAGCGCTTTGCTCCAGAATGGCGTCGAGTCGCTGCTTCTCCTGGTTCACTTGCTGATAGAGGCGCGCGTTGCGCACGGCGATGGCCGCCTGCTCGGCGAAGCTCCGCAGCAAGTTGGGCGCGTCCTCGACGAAGTAGTAGTTGCCGGACTGGAAGACGTAGATGAGGCCGATCACCTCGCCGCCGCTACTGAGCGGCAGGCGGATGACCTGCGACAGGCCGAGATCGGCATCCTGAGCCACGCGGCGCAACTGGTTGACCAGTTCCGGGAACGCTTCCCCCTCGCGTCCCTCGCGATAGGGGACGCCGCGCACCAGCGGCGCAAAGTGGTCGACCAGGTGCGGCGGGATGCCGTAGACCGCGGCCACGCGCAGCGTCTCGCCGCCCGCTTCGACCAGGGCAATCATGCCCGCCTGGCCGGAGACCAACTCGACGGCCGATTTCAGGATGAGGCGCAGCAGGTCGCCCAGGTCCAACTCAGCCGTCATGGCCCGGCTGATGCCCAGCAGGTACTCGCGCTGCAAAATGCGGATGTCGACCAAAGCTCGTGACATGGTTCGTTCTCGCGCCGACGCTCGATTCTAACACAGGTTGACGCGTCGAGTATCAGCTTAGCTCCTTTCTCTTGGAATTGCGTAATAGCGTGCTAGAGTTAGAGGCCATGGTCCCCTTTGCCGGCGTGCGCCTTGGCCACGCCACACACCCCCAGTTTCCCACCGGCTGCACCGTCTTCCTCTGCCCGCCCGGCACCTACGGCAGCGTCGATAGTCGCGGCCCGGCCCCCGGCAGCCGCGAGCTGGCCCTGCTGGCCCCCGATAAGCCGGACGATAAGGAAGTGAACGCTATTGTGCCTGTCTCTTATACACATCTCCGAGCCCACGAGACCGTACTAGATCTCGTATGCCGTCTTCTGCTTGACACAACAAACTACCATCTCGCACACACACAACACCCACACTGTACCACGACATATACCATACATAAACCCACTCACTCTCCCATACTACCAGATG
>CALLZA010000855.1 GCA_937858165.1 uncultured Ardenticatenia bacterium | reverse complement strand
TTAGATAGTGCTCCATCTATATGTTGTTGTTAAGATAGTTATGTTCTGTGATAGCATGTTTAGATGCGTTTGCAGGTGTGATTGTGAGAGCATTTTAGACGATAGTATTATTTTTTTTTTTTCAAGCAGAAGACGGCATACGAGATCTAGTACGGTCTCGTGGGCTCGGAGATGTGTATAAGAGACAGCAACCAAGCGCGGCGGCCGGGCGGTGGTCGTGCTGTCCTTTGCTTCCGGCGCGCGACTGGTCTACAAGCCCCGCTCGCTGGCCGTTGAGGCTCACTTCCAGAACCTTGTGGGCTGGCTGAACGCGCGCGGCCTGGAACCTGCGCCGGCGACGCTGCCTCTCCTCGATCGCGGCGCTTACGGCTGGATGGCCTGGGCCGAGGCCGCGCCCTGCTCCTCGGTGGCCGAGGTCGAACGCTTCTACCGGCGGCAGGGGGCCGCTCTGGCGCTGCTCTACGCGCTGGAAGCGACCGACTTCCACCTGAGCAACGTCATCGCTGCCGGGGAGCAGCCCGTCCTGATCGATCTGGAGGCGCTGTTCCACCCCCGCGACGCCGACCCGACCTGGCCGCCGCTCGACCTGGCGCTGGACGCGCTGACCTATCACTCCGTCCTGCGCGTCGGCCTGTTGCCGGAGCCGGAGTCTGTCGGCCAGAACCGCTTCGACATGGGCGGGCTGACGGGTGCAGCCGGGCAAGTGACGCCCTACACCGTTCCAAGCTGGCAGGGGCGCGGCACAGACCAGATGCGCCTGGTGCGCCGGCCGGAAACGCTGGGCGGCGGCCATAACCGGCCAAGCCTCGACGGCCGCCCGGTCGATGCCCTGGACTACCTCGCCGCGCTGGATGCCGGCTTCGTCGCTGCCTACCGGCTGCTGGTCGCCCACCGCCCGGCGCTCCTGGCCGCCGACGGCCCGCTGTCGCGCTTTGCTGCTGCCGAGGTGCGCGTGTTGCCCCGCTCCGGCCAGCGCTACGGCAAGCTGCTGGACAACAGCTACCACCCCGATCTGCTGCGCCTGCCGGAGGCGCGCGCGGCCTACTTCGCGCGCCGGCTCCACGAAGAGGAGGATGATTCCGCCCTGGCCGCGCTGGTGCCGTTCGAGACGGCCGATCTGCTGGCGGGCGACGTGCCCCTGTTCACGACGCGGGCTAACTCGCGCGCCGTTCGCGCCTATGGCGGCGGCGAAGTAGCCGGCTTCTTCCCGGTGTCGGGCCTGGCGACGGCGCGGCGGCGCATTCGGGCGCTGGGCGAGGACGATCTGGAGCGGCAGCGCGAGCTAATACGTGCCGCCTTCGCCACCGTAGCCGACGACGCGCCCGGTGTGCCCAAGCCGCGCCCCCTGCCGGCCGTCGCGCCGCGCGATCTGGCCACGCCCCTGCTGGCCGCGGCGACGGCCATCGCCGCCAGGCTCGATGCTTCGGCCGTGCGCGCCGGGGATGAGGCGTCGTGGGTCGGCGTTCAACTGGACGGCGACGGCCACTGGACGCTGGAGCCGCTGGACACCGACCTCTATAACGGGCTGCCGGGCGTGGCCCTCTTTCTGGCCCATCTGGGGGCGCTGTCCGGCGAAGCGCGCTGGACAACACTGGCGCGCGCCGCCGTGGCCGCGTGGCTGCGGCTGTCGGCCGAAGCGCGCGCCGATGGGCCGGACGCGCTGGCTCCCCTGGGGCTTTTCGACGGGCTGGGCGGCCAACTCTACGTCCTGGCCCAGCTCATTCCCCTCTGGGGCGGAGCGGATGCGTTACGCCGCGAAGTGGACGCACTGGTGGAGCAAGCGGCGCTCGCCCTGGACGAAGCAGCCGAGGACGAGGCGCCGGGCGTGGCGCGTGGTCTGGCCGGGCTACTGGTGGGGCTGTTGGCGGCCCAGGCCACCGGGGCCGCGCCGCGGGCGCTGGCCGTGGCCGAGGCAGCCGGCCGCGCCCTGGTGCGCTTGCTGCCACTGGCGACGGTCGAAGCGCTCGATCCCTACGACCGGCACGCGCGCTTCCCGGCCAGCAGCGACGGCGCGGCCGGTGCGATCGCTCCGCTGCTGGAACTGGCCGAGCTGACCGGCGACAGCGCCACCCGCGCCACGGCCGAAGCCCTACTGCACGAGGCCGACGCGGGCGTGGGCCTGTGGCCGGCCTATCTGGCCGCGCGCCCCTGGCTGCCCGACGGGCGTCGCGCCCAGGTTGACGCGCATCTGGCGGCGGCGCTGCCGGCGTTGCTGGATGAGGGGTCGGACAACCACTCGCTCGGGCGCGGCGCGCTGGGGCAACTGGACGTGGCCTGGTCGGCGGCCATGGCGCTGGACGATCCGGCCCTGCTCGAGTTGGCCGGCCGCCACGCCGCGGCCGTCCTCGACACGCTTCAGCAACACAGCCCACAAACGGGTTGCCCGCTGGGTGCGGCGGCCCCGGGGCTGATGGTCGGGCTGGCGGGCATTGGCTACGGCTTATTGCGGCTGGCCGCGCCGGCCGCCGTGCCCTCCATTCTGGCCCCGGACGGCGCGCGGAGGTTCGCCTGATGGCCCGCCCCATCTTCCGCGCCTCGGCCCTGCGCCGTTACAACGAACGGCTGGAGAAGGTCGAGCTGCCGCGCTACGCCACACTCGGCTGGGCGCGGCTCTGGGTGGCGTGCGGCCTGTTGCTGGCCGTCGTCGCCGGGCTGCTATGGGCCGCCGACGTGCCGGTCTACGCCACCGGCTCCGGCTTCGTCACCGGCGTGGCCGCCGGCGATGATCAGGTGGCCATCATCGCCCTGTTGCCGCCCGAGGCTGCGCCGCGTCTGGCCGCGGGGCAGGCAGCACGCGTGACGCTGCCCGGTCTGGACGGCGGTTCGCCCGACGTGACCGGCCGCGTGGTGGCGGTCGAACCGGAGCTTCTCTCGCCTGCCGCCGCCCGCGACCGCTTTGCGTGGCTGGTCGCGTCGCCCACGGCCCCAGTCGTCGTTGTTCACCTGACGCTGGCCGCGGCGCTGCCCGGCGGCGACCTGTGGCGCGGCTCTCCGGCCGACGTGCGCGTGGCCATCGGCGCGCAGACCGGCCTGGCGCTGCTGCCCGGCGTCGATCAGCTATTGGGGGAGGGGTAGCCACGTGGCCGCGTCACCATCATCCCAGCCATCTCAAGCGCCGTCGCGTCGCGGACCGCAGGGGGCAGGGCGCTTCAGACGCGTCTTCGGCCGCCGCGTTCCCGTGCGGCTCCAGATGAGCGAAATGGAGTGCGGCGCGGCGGCACTGGCAATGGTGCTCTCCTACCACGGCCGCGCCACGCGCGTGGATCAGTTGCGCGGCCTGCTGCACGCCGGGCGCGACGGGGTGACGGCCGAGGCCATCGCCCGCGAGGCGCGCCGCCAGGGGTTGATCGTGCGCGCCTTCTCCACCGAGCCGGAGAACCTGCCCCTCTTGCCGCTGCCGGCCATCGTCTTCTGGGAGTTCAACCACTTCGTCGTCCTGGAGCGCTGGTCGCCGCAGGGCGTGGACATCGTTGATCCCGCCTCCGGTCGCCGGCGGCTGTCGGCGGCGGCGTTCGAAGCGGCGTTCACCGGGGTAGTGATGACCTTCGCGCCGGGCATCGACTTTCGAGCGGCCCGGTCGACCCGATCCAACGCCTGGATCACCTATCTGCGCGGCATCCTGGGCGAGCACCCCGGCCTGTTGGCCCAGATTTTGGGGGTGTCGCTGCTCATCCAGCTTCTGGCGCTGGCCGGCCCCATCTTCACTCAAGTGCTCGTGGACGAGATTCTGCCCGCCGGCAACAGGGGCACGCTGGCGCTTGTCGGCGCGGGTGTGGCGGTGCTGACGCTGGCCCACGCCCTGGTCAGCTTGGCGCGGGGCGTGCTGCTGGTCAACTTGCAGGCCCGGCTGGACGTGCGGCTGATGACCGGCTTTCTGGAGCGGCTGTTGCGCCTGCCCTTTGGCTTCTTCCAGGCCCGTTCGAGCGGCGACCTGCTAATGCGCCTGGGCAGCAACACCGTTCTGCGCGAGACGCTGACCGGCGAGGCGTTTTCGCTGGTGCTCGATAGCGCGCTGGTGCTCACCTATCTGGCCTTCCTGCTATGGCAACAGCCGCTCATGGCCGCCGTCGCCCTGGCCTTCGGTGGGGCGCAGGTGGCGCTGACGCTGGCCACGGCCGCCCGGCAGCGCCGGCTGGTGGCCGAGATGTTGGCCGCCGAGGGGGACGAGCAGGGGTATTTGGTGGAGATGCTCAAGGGCGTGGCCACCGTGAAGGCCACCGGCTCGGAGGCCCGCGCCTACGGGGCGTGGGAGACGCTCTTCTATCGCGCCCTCAACGTCACCATCCGCAAGAACACGGAGGGCGCGGTCATCGACACCGGCCGCTGGCTGTTGCGGGCGCTGGCCCCCATCACGCTGCTGTGGCTGGGCGTCTACCAGGTGATGAACGGAACCATGACGCTGGGCCAGATGCTGGCCGTCAACAGCGTCGCGCTGCTGTTCCTCAGCCCCCTGTCGTCGCTGGTGCAGAGCATCCAGCGGCTGCAACTGGCCGGCGCGCACCTCGACCGCATCGCCGACGTGATGGACGCCGAGCCGGAGGCGGGCGGCGAGGGCGAGGTCGAACGGCTGCGCGGCGATATCGAGTTATCCGGCGTCAGCTTCCGCTATAATGCCGAAGCGCCCTTCGTCCTGCGCGACGTCTCGCTGTCCATCCGCGCCGGGCAGAAAGTCGCCATCGTCGGCCGCAGCGGCTCGGGCAAGACGACGCTTGGCCACCTGCTGCTGCGCCTCTATCAGCCAACAGCCGGGGTCATCACCTACGACGGCCGGAACGCGGAAGAGCTTGATCTAGGCGAGCTTCGCCGCCAGTTCGGCGTCGTCATGCAGGAGCCGTTTCTGTTCAGCGGCTCCGTGCGCCAGAACATCGCTCTCCACGCCCCGGACGCCAGCCTGGCGCGCATCCGCGCCGCGGCCCGGCTGGCGGCCATTGCGGAGGAGATCGAGGCGCTGCCGATGGGCTACGAAACCTATCTGGCCGAGGACGCCAGCACCATCTCCGGCGGCCAGCGGCAACGACTGGCGCTGGCCCGCGCCCTGGTGGCCGAGCCGGGTGTTCTGCTGCTGGACGAGGCGACCAGCCACCTGGACTCGCTGACGGAGCAGCAACTGGACGCCAATCTGAGCGCGTTGCCCAGCACCCGCATTGTCATCGCCCACCGGCTGAGCACCGTTCGCAACGCCGATCTAATCGTCGTGCTGGACGCGGGGCGCATTGTTGAGCAGGGGACGCACGACGAGCTGCTGGCGCGGGGTGGGCAGTATGCGGCGCTGGTTGGGGCGCAGTAGGCGGAGTGCGCATCCTCAGACGCGCGTGTCCGCCGGAGGTTCTTTGCCCTTCCCCGTCCGCATCCTTAGATGCGGACTCCGCTGCTGGACAATCCCCGACGCCAACTTATTAACTACTGAGAAGCCTTGTGTCGGAGTCATTTACGCTTGCCGCCAGGCCTGCTGCGGGCTATAATCCATATTCGTTGTATTCATCCGATTTATTGGATCATTCATTGTGCGCCTCGACAAGCTGGACTCCGACTTCCTCCACTACCTCATCGAAC
Organism: uncultured Ardenticatenia bacterium; assembly: GCA_937858165.1. Classification (GTDB taxonomy): domain Bacteria; phylum Chloroflexota; class Anaerolineae; order Promineifilales; family Promineifilaceae; genus Promineifilum. The sequence goes on along the minus strand of CALLZA010000855.1, from coordinate 6,293 downwards.
ACCACGTCGATCCGGGCGACAAGCTGCCGTCGCTGAACGAGATCGGCGACGCCATGGGCGTCAGCGTCGGCAAGCTGCGCGAGGAGCTGGCCGTGGCTCGCGGGTTGGGCGTCGTCTCCGTCCGGCCGCGGTTGGGCATCCAGCGCGAGCCGTTCGACTTCGCCGAAGCCGTGTTGCCGGCCATCCTGTTCGGCCTGGCCACGGGCGAAGCGACTTTCGCCCAATTGAGCCGGCTGCGGCGGACGATCGAGACGAGCTTCTGGGATGAGGCTGTCGTGTGCCTGACGGCCGATGACCGGCTACACTTACGCGACCTGGTCAACCGCGCCTGGGGCAAGCTGCGCGGCGAACCGATTCACATTCCCAACGCCGAACACCGGCAACTGCACCTGACCATCTTTGGCCGGCTGAACAATCCGTTTGTCCACGGCCTGCTCATCGCCTACTGGGACGCCTACGACGCCAGTGAATTGACCCGCTTCCAGAGCTACCAGTACTGGACCGACGTGTGGAGCTATCATGAGCAAATCGTCGATGCCCTGTGCGCCGACGACTTCGAGCGCGGTCGGCAGTTGTTGAACGAGCACTTTGCCCTGCTGCAAACCGAAGCCGTGGCCGCGTAGTGCCATGGAGCGTGATTCTCCAGAATCGCGCCACGACAGAGCGGAGAAGAGCGCGATTCTGGAGAATCGCGCTACAACAAGCGAGCGAACCATGAAGAGCCTGAAAGAAGAGTTAGACAGCCAACAAGTACGACACCTTGACCTGAGCCACTACTGCGCCGTGCAGAGCGGCACGCCGGTGCGCCAGGCGCTGGCGACGATGCGCGCCGAAGCGGGGCGGCCGCTGCTGGTCATCCGTGGCGAGGAGTTGATCGGCATCTTCACCGAGCGCGACGTGTTGCAGCGCGTGGTCGGCCAGCCGGCGGTGCTCGACGCCCCCATCGACGCAGTCATGACACCGCGGCCCATCACCGTCCTGCCCGACACGACAGCCGCCGACGCGCTGTGGTTGATGGACGACCATCACTTCCGCAACCTGCCCGTGGTCAACCGCCAGGGGCGCATCCTGGGCGACATGAGCTATGCCGCCTTTGTCCACTATCTGGCCGCCCGCTATCCGGTCGAAGTGCAAAACCGCCCGCTGCGGCCGCAGCAGTATCCGAGCAAGCCTGAAGGTGGAGATTAATTAGGAATTAGGAATTAGGAATTACGAATTGGTAATTCCTAATTCCTAATTCGTAATTCCTAATTGCTATGAACGACTACATCATCGAAGAACGCGACGCGGTCGTCATCCGCTTTGCCGGCGACTCCGGCGACGGGATGCAGTTGACCGGCACGCAATTCACCAACACGTCGGCCGTCTTCGGCAACGACGTCAGCACCATGCCCGACTTCCCGGCCGAAATCCGCGCCCCGGCGGGCACGCTGGCCGGCGTCAGCGGCTTCCAGGTCAACTTCTCCAATAGCGACATCCTGACCCCCGGCGACGCGGCCCATATTCTGGTGGCCATGAACCCGGCGGCGTTGAAGGCCAGCCTGTCGGACGTGGAGAGCCACGGCACCATCATCGCCAACACCGACGCCTTTACCCAGGGCAACCTGCGCAAGGCCGGCTACGACGCCAACCCACTGGAAGACGGCTCATTGAGCGAGTATCAGGTCATCCCGGTGCCCCTGACGACGATGAACCGCGAGGCGCTGAAGGAGATCGAAGGGCTATCGACCAAGGACAAAGACCGCTCGCAGAACTTCTTTGCCCTGGGCCTGGCCTTCTGGATGTTCGATCGGCCATTGGACGTGACGCTCGACTGGGTGCGCAAGAAGTTCGCCAAGACGCCGGCGGTCATGGAAGGCAACATCCGCTCGCTGGAGACCGGCTACCACTTCGGCGAGACGAGCCGCGTCTTCCAGCACCGCTACCGCATCCGCCCGGCTGCCCTGCCGCCGGGAACCTATCGCAAGGTGACGGGCAATACCGCCCTGGCGCTGGGGCTGGTGACGGCGGCGCAGAAGATGGGCAAGCCGCTATTCTACGGCACCTACCCCATCACCCCGGCCAGCGACATCCTCCACGCTCTGGCCCCGCTGCGCAACTTCGACGTGCGCACCTTCCAGGCCGAGGACGAGATCGCCGCCATGGGTTCGGTCATCGGCGCCGCCTTTGGCGGGGCGCTGGCCGTCACCGGCACCAGCGGTCCGGGCATCGCTCTGAAGAGCGAGGGCATGAACCTGGCCATCGCCCTGGAGTTGCCGATGATCATCGTCAACGTCCAGCGCGGCGGCCCCAGCACCGGCCTGCCGACCAAGGTGGAGCAATCGGACCTGTTGCAGGCCCTCTTCGGCCGCAACGGCGAAAGCCCCATCGCCGTCCTGGCCCCCTATAGCCCGGCCGACTGCTTCGACATCGCCATCGAGGCGTGCCGGCTGGCGGTGCGCTCCATGTCGCCGGTGATGATCCTGTCCGACGGCTTCCTGGCCAACAGCAGCGAGCCGTGGCGCATTCCCGACTCAGCCGATATTCCGCCCATCCCGGTCATGCACCCCGACGGCCCAGACAGCGCCCCGGCCAACGGCGACGGCGCGTTCCTGCCCTACTACCGCGACGCCGAGACGCTGGCTCGCCCGTGGGCCATCCCCGGCACGGCCGGGCTGGAGCACCGCATCGGCGGGCTGAGCAAGGCCCCGGAGACGGGCAACGTCTCTTATAACCCCCTGCACCACGAACGCATGGTGCGCGAGCGGGCCGACAAGGTCGCCCGGCTGGCCGAGGTCATTCCCCCGCAAGAGGTGTTCGGGCCGGAGAAAGGGGAACTGCTGCTGGTCAGTTGGGGCGGCACGTATGGCGCGGTGCGCTCGGCCGTGGCCGCCGCCCGCCGCCAGGGCCGCTCGGTGGCCCACGCCCATCTGCGCTACCTGAACCCGTTCCCGGCCAACCTGCGCGACGTGCTGAGCCGCTACCGGCAGGTGGTCGTACCAGAGTTGAACGGCGGGCAGTTGGCCTTCCTGCTGCGCGGGCGCTATGCGCTGAACATTCAGTCGTACCCGAAGGTGCATGGGCGGCCGTTCACCATCAATGAAATCGCCCAGAAGATCGATCAGGTGCTTGGCTAGATGACCAGTGACCGCCGACCGCCGACGACCGACCGCCGCAAGAGCCGATCGCTCCATTCGACCGATCTGGCTGCGGTCGGCGGTCGGCCGTCGGCGGTCAATTGAGATATATCTATGACTACCGCAACCATTCCCCTCCAAAAACCCGCCCTGACCCGCGCCGACTTCGCGTCGGACCAGACCGTGCGCTGGTGCCCCGGCTGCGGCGACTACGCCATCCTGGCCACGATGCAGAAGATCCTGCCCGAACTGGGCGTCCCGCGCGAGAACATCGTGTTCATCTCCGGCATCGGCTGCTCCAGCCGCTTCCCGTACTACATGAACACCTATGGCATCCACAGCATCCACGGCCGCGCGCCGACGCTGGCCACCGGGCTGGCCATCACCAACCCGGAGTTGAGCATCTGGGTCATCACCGGCGACGGCGACGGCCTGTCCATCGGCGGCAACCACTTGCTCCACGCCCTGCGGCGCAACGTCAACCTGAACATCATCCTGTTCAACAACCGCATCTACGGCCTGACCAAGGGGCAGTACTCGCCCACGTCGCGCCTGGGCGCCAAGACCAAGTCGTCGCCGATGGGCACCATTGAGCACCCGATCAACCCCATCGGTATCGCCCTGGCGGCCGAGGCGTCGTTCGTGGCCCGTTCGCTCGATTCCCACACCCAACACATGGGCCAGGTGCTCCAGCAGGCGGCCGCCCATCGCGGCTCGTCGTTCGTTGAGGTCTACCAGAACTGCGTCATCTTCAACCCGACGGAGTGGGACGGGCTGGACGACCGCCGCACCCGCGACGACAACATCCTCTACCTGGAGGATGGCCGGCCCATGGTCTTCGGCAAGAACCACGACCGGGGCATCCGCCTCAACGGCTTTACGCCGGAGATCGTCATGCTGGGCGACGGCGTCAGCGAGGCCGACCTGGTCGTCCACGACGCTAACTCGACCGAACTGGGCTACATCCTCAGCAGCCTCGAGTACCCGACGCCGATGGGCGTCTTCCGGCAAGTGGAAGACCGGCCGACCTATACCGAAGGCCTCATGGAGCAGATCGCCACGGCCCAGGCCAAGCGCGGCATGGGCAACCTCGACGCACTGTACCGCGCGGCCGACCTGTGGACGGTCGTGCCCCAGGACCCGACGGAGCCGATCGAGGCCCACATCTCCGGCCGGGTGGGCGGCGAGATGGACGACGAGTATACCGACGTGCTGACCGGCCAGGGCAAGGCGGCCGACGACTCGACCAGCTATGGCCGGGCCGGCACCAATCTCGACATCGACGGTCTGAAAGATCGGCTGACCGAGGTCAACGTGGCCGCGCTGGGCACGCACGCCCCCGTCGAAGTGGATGTGCACACGTCGCTGGCCAAGGCGATCCGCCAGATGACCGGCCATAAGATTGGCTGCGTGCTGGTGACCGACGAAACCGACCGGCTGGTGGGCATCTTCACCGAGCGCGATGTGCTGATGCGCGTCGCCGGGCTGGTCGACGACCTGGCCGCGGCCAACGTCGGCGCGTACATGACCGCCGACCCGGTGGCCGTCCATGCCGATCTGCCCATCGCCCACGCGCTGCACCTGATGGCGCTGCACGGCTTCCGCCACCTGCCGCTGGTCGACGACGACCGCCGGCCGGTAGGCATCATCTCGTTCCGCGACGTGGTGCATTACCTGCACAACGGGGCCTAAACCAGGTTCCAGGGAAGAGCGTTCTTCCCTGGAACCTGGACCCTCAATGGAGAGTAACATGGGTATCGGTATCGCTCCCGCGCCGGCAGTGGCGCGGGAGGATTTGATCGTCAACGACTTCGCCATCGTCGTCGCCACGGCCAACGGCACGGGCAGCCAGACGGCCAATATGGCCATCCTGCGCGCGCTGTTCAAGATGGGCATTCCGGTCAACGGCAAGAACATCTTCCCGTCCAACATCCAGGGCTTGCCGACGTGGTACCACATCCGCCTGAGCGCCGACGGCTACACCGGGCGGCGGCACACGTCGGAAGTCCTCGTCGCCTTCAACCAGACGACGTTTGTCCAGGACGTGCAGACGTTGCCCGCCGGCGGCATCTGCCTCTACAACACCGACTGGCGCGCCGCGCCCCAGCGCGACGACATCACCGCCTACGCCGTGCCGGTCAACGAGTTCATCCGCGACAGCGGCATGAAGGGCAAGCTGAAGGACTACCTGGCCAACATGGTCTACGTCGGCGCGCTGGCCCACCTGCTCGACATCCCGCTGGAGCGGCTGGACGAGGCACTGTCGTTCCTGTTCAAGGGCAAGCGCAAGACGGTGGACTCGAACATGGCCGTCGTCCGGGCCGCTTACGCGTGGGCCGCGGCCAACCTGCCGCGCAACCACCCGTACCGCATCGAGCCCATGGCCGCGACCGAAGGGCTGATCATGATGACCGGCAACGAGGCGGCCGCCCTGGGTGCGGTCTTCGGCGGCGTGACGTTCGCTGCCTGGTACCCCATCACCCCCTCGACCAGCGTCATCGACGCGCTTAACAACTACCTGGAGCAGTACCGCCGCGACCCACAGACGGGCGAGGCGACCTACGCCGTCGTGCAGGCCGAAGACGAACTGGCGGCCATTGGCATGATCGTCGGCGCGGGCTTCGCCGGGGCGCGGGCCATGACCGCCACCAGCGGCCCGGGCATCTCGCTCATGGCCGAGTATGTCGGGCTGGCCTACTTCGCCGAGGTGCCGGCTGTCATCTGGGACATCCAGCGCGTGGGGCCGAGCACCGGCCTGCCGACGCGCACCAGCCAGGGGGACGTGCTGTTCACCTACTACCTGGGGCACGGCGATACGAAGAACGTCATCCTCCTGCCGGCGTCGCTGGCCGAGTGCTTCGAGTACGGCTACCGCGCCTTCGACCTGGCCGATACGCTGCAAACGCCCGTCTTCGTCCTCAGCGACCTCGACCTGGGCATGAACAACTGGATGTCGCCGCCGTTCGACTACCCGGCCGAGCCGCTACGGCGGGGGCAGAGGGTTTCTGCCGCCCGCCGGGCCGGGCGCGGCGCCGCCCCCCGCAGAGAGAACCACCCGGGGGGCCAACCCCACCCCCCCCCACCCCGGCCCACCCCCCCCCCCCCCGCCCCCTCTCCCCCCGCCCCCCGCCCCCCCACGCCCCCCCCAGCACAACCACGCCCCGGCACGGGTGGACA
>CALLZA010000854.1 GCA_937858165.1 uncultured Ardenticatenia bacterium | reverse complement strand
TTGGATATATTTTGCTCTATCGTCCCTTGTGATGTTAATTTATTATGGTTTTGTTTTTAATGATACGGCGACCACCGAGATCTACACTAGATCGCTCGTCGGCAGCGTCAGATGTGTATAAGAGACAGACACTCCGCATCACGATTGACGCCATTTTCACGTTGGGAGCATCCCGCGTTAAGAAGCAGCGAAAGATAGCCAGAGGACACTTCACGTTGTGAAGTGTCCGTCCCGCGTGGCTGACCAAACGGTTGGCCTGGGGTCGGCTGTTTGCCAAATCAGATGGATGCAGGAGATTGCCTCATGAAAACCGATTCGCGGAAGTCATGGCTGCGTGCCGGCTTCCTGGTGGTTGCTCTTGGGTTGTTTGCCTTGCTGGCGCTCATTGTGCCCAGCATCCTGCTGGCCCAGCCAAGCGCCACCAACGCCGTCGCCAATCCCGGCTTCGAGGCCGGCGTCAAGAGTTGGAAATGCACCAACTGCCGCATCACTGCCGGCGCGCCGGCCCACGTCGGAACCAAGGCGGGCCAGATGCGCACCATCAGCCGCACTGCCCGCGCCCAACTCTTTCAGAACGGCATCGACCTGACGCCGGCCACGGAGTACGAATTGACCTTCTGGGCCAAGTCGACCGGCGGCCAGGACTTGCAGGTTGACCTCTATCGCCAGACGACGCCCTTCACCAACTACGGCCTCGACCAGACCTTCGACCTGACGGCCGAGTGGCAGGCGTTCACCGTCACCTTCACCACGACCGGCTTCGATGGGTCGGTCGGCAACGCCCGGCTGCGCTTCCGCGCCCCCGCCGGCAAGGACTTCCGCTACAGCATCGACGACGTGTCGCTCATCCCCCTCAACGCGCCGCCGCCAACCTCTACCCCCCCACCGCCGGTGGGCGCCGAGCTGGTCGTTTTCGACTGGAATGAGCCGGTCACCACGGCCCAGAAGGGCTTCCCCTGGGACAACCCGCCCATGCCCAGTGCCAACGGTGACTGGACACAGCCGGTCAACTTCGCCGAGGGCACCCTCCATCTGCGGGCCGAGATCTTCAGCATCCCTGTGCCCCAGGATGACATGAAGCTGCAACTCTGCTTCTGGCAGTACAACAACGCCCGCGAAAACTGCACCAACTCCCGCAATGTCCCCGGACGCGCCGGAACCGTCGCCGAGTGGTCGGTGCCGGTCCAGAACATGTGGAAAAAGAGCGGCGTCACGATCGACTGGGTTAACCCGCGCGACCGCAACGGCTTCGCCATCAAGAATGGCGAAGGCTTGCCGGTCAGCAACTACTCCGGCTGGAACTGGAACGGCGAGAACCCGGACGATTGGTACCCCATGAACGTGCGCTTCACCGTTGTCGTCGTCGAGAAAGGCAAAGCGTTCTCCGGTTGGGACAACTACATCCCGTGATCGAACGCGGGCGGCCGACCAACGGCCGCCCGCGCTATACCTCCGCTGTCGGCTGCGGTCATCCGGGCAATTGGGCCTGGGTGGGGTCAGCGGGCTTGGGATCCGCGACCTGATCACTAAGGAGTAAGGAGAGCAAGAATGAACAGTCAATTGATTCGGCGCGTCGGCGCGCTGGCGCTGGTTCTGGGGCTGGTTGTGCTGGCCCTGACCTCAGTCGCCGTCGTGCGGGCGCAGGATGAGACGGTCGCTCCGGCGGCGGCCAATGTGGCCGGTGAGTTGCTCATCTTCGATTGGAACAAGCCGGTCACCACGGCCCAAAAGGGCTTCCCGTGGGACAAGCCGCCGAAACAGAACGGCAACTGGGTCTCCCCCGTGAACTATGCGGGTGGCACCATCCACTTCCGGGCTCAGATCATCAGCATGCCGCAGCCGAAGCAGATGCGTCTCCAGTTCTGCTTCTGGCAGTTTAAGAACACCCGCGAGACGTGCAGCCGCACCCAGCAGATCACCGTCGGCGAGACGAAGACCTGGTCGGCGGCGCTGAACGGCATGTGGAAGAAGAACAACCGCGCCCTCGATTGGACCAAGCCGCGCGACCGCAACGGCGTAGCCATCAAGAACATGGCCGGCAAGCCGGTCAGCAACTACTCCGGCTGGAACTGGAACGGCGAGAACCCGGCGCACTGGTACCCGATGAACATGCGCTTCACCGTTGTCATCGTTCGTCAGGGCCAGACCTTCTCCGGCTGGGGCAACTACTAGCCTCTTGGCCAATATGAGCCTCGTCGTCCGTCGATGAGGCTCCTCTCTTGGGGCGGGCGGCCGAGCGCCGCCCGCCGACACTCAGAATGAACAAGGAGACAGCAAGATGACACAGCCGACAACCCCTCGCACGTTGTCCGCCGCGGCCCGCGCCCTGATCCTGGCTCTGGCCGTCCTGATGCTGATGGGCGTCGCTCTGGCCGCGCCCACCCGGTTGCGCGCCCAGACGGCCGCGCCGAACGCCACCGAGATGCTCATCTTCGACTGGAACAAGCCGGTCACGAAGACTATGGGCGGGTTCGCCCAGTATAAGCCGCTGAGCGCCACCAAATACCCCAACGGCAACTGGCTCAGCCCCATCAATTGGACCAATGGCACGCTCTACTTCCGCGCCCGGGTTCTCAGCATCCCCCAGAACCAGCCGTCCATGAAGCTGGGCTTCTGCTTCTGGCAGAACTCGCCGCGCTTTGGCGAAGAGTGCACCAAGAACTACTCTGTTCCCGGGGCCGCCGGCACCGAGCGGCGCTGGAACCAGTCGTTCAAGTCCATGGCCAAGATCAATGGCGCGGCGATCAACTGGGCGCTGCCGCGCTGGAAGGCGGGTTTTGTCGTCCGCGGCCCGAACGGCCCGGTCAGCCCGAAGGCGGGCATGAACTGGGGCGGCCAGAACCCGGCTCACTGGTATCCGCTCAACATCCACTACACCGCCGTCCTGGTGATCAACGGCAGCGCGCCGGATTGGACGAAGTACGGCTGGTCGAGCAACTAGCGACCTCGGCCGTGTAGCGCGGGTTGCCCGCCCGCGCTCTGGCCTCTAACCCAAACGGCGCGGCTTGAGCCGCGCCGTTTGACATAATGACCGTTCTCTTGTATTCTTGGAATGGTAAATGGCTCTGGGGGAAGCGTCGGTCACTGCCCCGACCGGCGCGAGAATAGGCTTGCTCCGAGGATACTGTACAGGAAGGCGGCACGAGATGCAGTGCATCGTGCCCGACTCGCTGCGCCCGGTTTCATCGCGCACTGTGGTTGTACAGGATGAAGGAGCATTACCCGAATGAACAGGATTCACAATCGATTGGGACGGAAGTCAGCTTTCGGCTGGCTGGCAGCCTTGCTGGTCGCGGCCCTCTCCATCGTCGCCGTCCAGGGCCAGGCGACGGGCGGCGCGGAGATGGTTGTCAACGGCGACTTTGAGAGCGGCAGCGACGGCTGGACAAGCCATAAGGTCGTCGCCACCATCGACGCCCCCGGCCAAACGGGAGCCGCCGCCCATCTGCGCAACGCCGTCAAGAGCGTGCGCGGCCAGTTCTATCAGGATGGGCTGGCTCTGGCCCCCAACACACCCTACCGCCTGACGTTCTGGGCACGCTCGCCCGGCGGCCACAACGTCCAGGTCACTGTGGTGCAACGCAGCAATCCTACCGTCAACCTCGGCCTGAGCCACACGGTTAACGTGACCACCGAGTGGCAACAGTTCACCCTCGCGTTCACAACCACCGACTTCCTGCCATCGGCCGGTCAGGGGCGGTTGCGCTTCCGACTGGCCAAGGGCAACCTTGTCGCGCTCGACCTCGACACCGTTTCGCTGGTAATGACGGCCGACGCCTCGCCCACCCCATCACCGACCGCGGAGGGCACGGCCACGGCTACCCTGACGGCCACGGCCACACCCGTGGCGACCAACACCCCCACGGCGACGTTGTCCCCGACGCCCAGCGCCACCCCAACCAGCACACCGACGGCCACCGCAACCGCGACCGCCACCCCAACCCACACCCCAACGGCGACTGCCATCGGCCCCACACCTACCCGCCCGCTGACACGCATCAGCGGCACGGCCACGCCCATGCCGTCGCTGGGCAACGGCGACGAAATGCTGGTCTTCAACTGGGATCGAACGGTCATCATCGGTGACAGCGGCTTCGCCCAGGACAAGCCCGTACGCCCCGCCGCCAACGGCGACATGACCCGCTTCGTGGGCGGCACCCTCCACTTCCGGGCCCACATCTTCAGCATCCCGGTGGTGCAACCGGGTATGAAGCTCGGCTGGTGCTTCTGGCAGCAGACGCCCGTCTACGCCGAGGAGTGCAGCCCCAACCGCCTCGTGCCGGGAATTCCGGGCACGGTTCTATCCTGGCAACTGCCGCTGGCCGATTTGAACCAGATCAACGGCAGCCCGCCCATCGACTGGAGCCAGCCGCGCTGGAAGCACGGCTTCGTGGTCCGCAACGCGAAAGGGAAACCCGTCAGCAACAAGAACGACTTCAACTGGAGCGGCGAAGACCCGGCCAACTGGTATCCGCTGGACATCCACTATACGGTGGTCATCGTCGAGCCGGGCGGAACCTTCGACGGCTGGCAGCAGTACGGCTGGCCCTAGGGTTCGTATTAGCGCGTTCTTCCCTTCCGAAGAACGCGCCGTATCACGAATCGCCATTTGACACAATCGCCCGAATGGACTAACCTTCAGGCACTTAGTCAGATAACAACCGTATACTCATCAAGAGAGGTGGAGGGAACCGGCCCGGCGATACCTCGGCAACCGCCTAACGGCAGGTGCCAATTCCGGCAGGGGGCGATGGCGCTCTCTGGCAGATGAGAGTGGACTGTCTCTTAGCAAGCCTCTCATCGTGAGAGGCTTTTTTGTTGGCAACTATGAACAGAACCGAACAACTCCAGGCGCAACTGGCGCGGCGCATCCTCATCCTCGACGGCGCCATGGGCACGATGATCCAGCAGTACCGGCTGGGCGAGAGCGATTTCCGCGGCCAGCGCTTCGCCGACTGGCCCAGCGACCTGCAGGGCAACAACGACCTGCTGGTGCTAACCCAGCCCGACATCATCCGCGCTATCCACCTGGCTTACCTGGAGGCGGGCGCGGACCTCATCGAAACCAACACCTTCAACGCCAACGCCATTTCGCTGAACGATTACGGCATGGAGGCGCTGGCCTATGAGATGAACGTCGCCGCGGCCCGGCTGGCCGTCGAGGCGCGCGACGAGATGGAGCGGCGCGACCCGTCGCGGCCGCGCTTCGTCGCCGGCGCGCTCGGCCCCACCAATCGCACCGCCTCCATCTCGCCCGACGTCAACGACGCCGGCGCGCGCAACGTCACCTTCGACCAGTTGGCCGCCGCCTATGCCGAAGCCGCCCGCGGTCTGGTGGATGGCGGGGCCGACCTGCTGCTGATCGAGACCATCTTCGACACGCTCAATGCCAAAGCGGCCATCTTCGGCATCACCGGCTACTTCGAGGCCGCCGGCGTCAGCCGCCCGCTGATGATCTCCGGCACGATCACCGACGCCAGCGGCCGAACGCTCAGCGGCCAGACGACCGAAGCGTTCTACACGTCGATCATGCACGCCCGGCCGCTCATCGTCGGCCTCAACTGTGCCCTCGGCGCGGAGGCCTTCCGCGACCACACCTACGCCCTGTCGCAGATCGCCGACAGCTACACCCACATCTATCCCAACGCTGGGCTGCCCAACGAGTTCGGCGAGTACGACGACACGCCAGAGTACATGGCCGGCGTGTTGCGCGGCTACGCGACCGACGGGCTGCTCAACGTCGTCGGCGGCTGTTGCGGCACGACCCCGGCCCACATCCGCGCCTTTGCCGAGGCGCTGCGCGACCTGCCGCCGCGGCCCATCCCCACCCCGCCGCCCTATCCACGCTTCAGCGGTCTGGAGCCGCTGGTCATCACGCCGCAGACGAACTTCGTCAACGTCGGCGAGCGTACCAACGTCACCGGCTCGCGCCGCTTCGCCAAGCTTATCCTGGCCGGCGACTATACCGCGGCCACCGACGTCGCCCGCCAACAGGTGGAGAGCGGCGCACAGATGATCGACATCAACATGGATGAGGGCATGCTCGACGCCGAGGCGGCCATGGTGCGCTTCCTCAACCTCATCGCCGGCGAGCCCGACATCGCCCGCGTGCCGGTCATGCTCGACTCGTCCAAGTGGAGCGTCATCGAGGCCGGGCTAAAGTGCGTCCAGGGCAAGAGCGTCGTCAACTCCATCAGCCTGAAGGAGGGCGAGGCCGAGTTCCTGCGCCAGGCACGGCTGGCCCGGCGCTATGGCGCGGCCGTCGTCGTGATGGCCTTCGACGAAAACGGCCAGGCCGAGACGGTCGAGCAACGCGTCGGCATAGCCCACCGCGTCCACCGCCTGCTGACCGAGGCGGTCGGCTTCCCGCCCCAGGACATCATCTTTGACCCCAACGTCTTCGCCGTCGGCACAGGCATCGAGGAGCACAACGCCTACGCCCTGGCCTACTTCGAGGCCGCGCGGCGCATCAAGGCTGAGCTGCCCGGCGTGCTCATCAGCGGCGGCCTGAGCAACGTCAGCTTCTCCTTCCGCGGCAACGACGGGGTCCGCGAGGCGATGCACGCCGCCTTCCTCTACCACGCCATCCGCGCCGGTATGGACATGGGCATCGTCAACGCCGGGCAACTGGCGATCTATGAAGACCTGGACAAGGAGTTGCTGGAGCGCGTTGAGGACGTGCTGCTCAATCGCCGCCCCGACGCCACCGAGCGCTTGGTCACCTTCGCCGAGACGGTGAAGGGCGGGGCCAAGGAGAAGCACGAGGATTTGGCCTGGCGCGCCATGCCGGTGCGCGAACGGCTGACCCACGCCCTGGTCAAGGGTATCAACGCCTACATCGAGACGGACGTGGAAGAGGCCCGGCAGCTAACGGCCCGGCCGCTGGACGTCATCGAAGGGCCGCTGATGGACGGCATGAACGTCGTCGGCGACCTGTTCGGCGCGGGCAAGATGTTCCTGCCCCAGGTGGTCAAGAGCGCCCGCGTCATGAAGCAGGCCGTGGCCTATCTCGTCCCGTTCATCGAGGCCGAAAAGGCCCGCAGCGGTGACCGCGGCCCCGCCGGGCGCATCCTGCTGGCGACGGTCAAGGGGGACGTTCACGACATCGGCAAGAACATCGTCGGCGTTGTCCTCGGCTGCAACAACTATGAGGTCATCGACCTGGGCGTCATGACCCCGGCGCACAAGATTCTGGAGACGGCGCGGCGCGAGAACGTCGACATGATCGGCCTCAGCGGCCTCATCACCCCCTCGCTGGAAGAGATGCGCCACGTGGCCCGTGAGATGGAGCGTGAAGGGTTCGACATCCCCCTGCTCATCGGCGGGGCGACGACGAGCAAAGTCCACACCGCGGTCAAGATCGACCCGGAGTATCGCCGCGGCCCGGTCATCCACGTCCACGACGCCTCGCGCGCCGTGGGCGTCGCCTCGCAACTGCTCAGCCGCGAACAGCGCGACGCCTTCGCCGGCGACGTGCGCGCCGAGTATGCTACCCTGCGTGAGAGTCGCGAGGGGCGCACCGGACAGAAGCGGCTGGCCTCGCTGGCCGATGCCCGCGCCAACCGGCTGCGGCTCGACTGGGCCGCCTACATCCCGCCCACCCCCAACCGCCCCGGACTGACCGTGCTGGAGCCGGAGTTGAGCGAGTTGTGCGCCACCATCGACTGGACACCCTTCTTCACCGTCTGGGAGCTGCACGGCAAGTTCCCGGCCATCCTCGATGACCCCATCGTCGGCGAGGCCGCCCGCCACCTCTACGCCGATGCCCAGCGTATGCTCGACTGCCTCATCGACGAGCGCCGCCTGCGCGCCCGCGCCGTGGTCGGCCTCTTCCCGGCCGTTTCCGTGGGCGACGACATACGCGTTTACCCGGCAGGGGAGCAGGGGAGCAGGGGAACAAGGGAGAGTGGCCAGTGGCCAGTGGCCACTACTCTACTAACCACCGTCCACACCCTCCGCCAACAAATGGAGCGTCCCCCTGGCCGCCCCAACCTGGCCCTGGCCGACTACATCGCCCCGGCCGATAGCGGCCTAACTGATTGGCTGGGCTTCTTCGCCGTCACCGCCGGACTGGGGCTAGACGAGTTGGTAGCCGAATATGAGGCTGCCCACGACGACTACAACGCCATCATGGCCAAGGCCCTGGCCGACCGGCTGGCCGAGGCGCTGGCCGAGTGGACGCACACGCGCGTGCGGCGCGAGCTGTGGGGGTATGCGCCGGACGAGGCGCTGGACAACGATGCCCTCATCGCCGAACAGTACCGCGGCATCCGCCCCGCCCCCGGCTACCCGTCGTGCCCCGACCACACCGAGAAGGGAGAGCTGTTCCGCGTGCTGGACGCGACGGACACGGCCGGCATCCACCTGACGGAGAGCTTCGCCATGCTGCCGGCGGCCTCGGTCAGCGGCTACTACTTCGCCCACCCGCAGGCGGCCTACTTCGGCCTCGGCCGCATCGGCCGCGACCAGGTGGAAGAGTATGCCGCGCGCAAAGAGATGAGCGTCGAGTGGGTGGAGCGGTGGCTGGCGTCGTCGCTGGGGTATTAAGTACGAGCACAGAGGTTAAATGCGCGTCGGCCTGCGCGTTTAACCCTGTGCTCGTCTAACGCTGTGTGGCGTGCAGGATGGTAAAGCCTAGGATTTCGTCCTGGTCATCATAGCGAACGATAACGTCGTCTTCTCTTAGTTCGCTATCGGCAGCGATACTAGGACGGCGGAAATTAATGTACATCACATCGGCCTCCTCATCATAAGTAAGATGTGCTTACTCATGGAGTGACAATGCACAAGCTTCGTCGCCCGACACTTCTGATGTTTCTCTTGCTCTTCCTCGCCGCCTGCGGCGCGCAAGGCATGGCCGTCGCCCCGGAACTGGTTGACCCCGACGCCATCACCGCCCGCGCCTTCGGCGACGACGAGTGCTTTCTGATCCTGGCGGCGGCCGTGCCCGCCCGCCTGAACCCCGACGCGGAGACGCCCACCAACGGCGAGGTTCCGGCCGGTGAGGTGGAGGCTGTCCAGGCCATCACCCTGCGCGACGACGGCGGCCTGTGGTACCAGCTAGCCCTCGACGGGGTGTGGATCCGCGTCGACGACACCGACTACACCACCCGCGGCGACTGCCGCCCGTGAAAACGTGCGCAGTCGAGCGCTTCAGCGCGGGCCGAAGAACGCGCTAAAGCGCTCGACTACGAACTCGTCAGGCTATCAACCAGCCCCAGCGCAAACGCCCGGCAGCGTTGGCGAAAGTCGTCCAACGACCCGTTCAGGGCCAGCGACCGCGCCGTCAACGTCATGCCGGGGAACCTCGCCTCATAGGCGACGGCCCGCTCGTCGGCGTAGGCCAGCAGCGCCCGCCCAACCCCCAAAGCGTGGCCGTACATGAACATCTGGTTGCGGTCGGTTTCGGCCGGAGCGCCGTCGAATGTCTTGTACTTCGTGTCCACGATCAGAACCGGCCGCCCCGCCCAGCGTAGCAGAATGTCCAGTCGCCCCTTCTCGCGCAGCGCCTCGTCCAGCCAGATCGACTCCTGGGCGCGGACGCTGATCCGTGGATGGGCCGCGAACTGCTGGGCCAGGTAGCGGGCCACGAAGCGCTCGAACACCTCGGCCATCGGCAGCAGATAGGCCATGAAGGGCGCGCCGCCGGCGTGCCCCTCCAGCGACAGGTAACGCAGAAACAACTGCGCCAGGTTGATCGGCGTGCGGTAGCGCGCGTTCAGTCGCGTATAGACCACGGGCGCGCGCGCCGCCGTCCGCGCGTCGACCAGCGTCACACCGGAGAAAGCCGACAGCGCCCGCCGCACGCGCCGGCGCAGTTCGGGGCGATCGTAGATAGCGCCGCCCAGTTGCCACAGCGCCGCCTTCAGGATGCGATTCTCCAGCAGATCGGCCGTGAAGTCGTTGAAGCGTTGGGCAAAGCGCGCCGGCTGGTTGGCGTTGCGCCGCAGGTGCTCGCCCAACAGCAGCCGGCCGCGCAAGGTGGCTGCGTTCTCCTCAAGCTCCACATACCCGCGATAAATGCCCTGCCGGGCCAGCCCGTCAACCTGGCGGACGAACATCTCCACCAGGAACTCGAACAGATCATCGCCCACCACCAGCGGCGCGATCTCGTCGCGAAAGAGCGGCAGGTCATAGGCGTAGGTCAGCATGTAGAAGAGGTTGGTCAGCGGCACTTTCGGCGCGATGCGCAGGCGCAGGCCGTCGAGAGCGATGACGCCGACGCTTTGCCGGGCCGTCAGGACGAACACACCCGGCTCCCAGTCGGGCTGCACTGTGACGTGGTCGCCATAGCGCTCGCGCAGCAGGGCTGCCTGGGGCGCAGTGAGGTCGGCCGTGCGCAGCGTCTCGTTCTCGACCAGCCGCAGCTCGACGGGCTCAGTCGCCATCGCGTCGCTCGCGCACGCCGCGCACCAACTCGCCGTCCCAGGCCCACAGTTGCGCCCGCGCCGGCTGGTCGACGTAGTACTCCTCCAGATAGGGCATGACGCTGCGCCGCCAGAGGCGCGACAGCCCGGCCTCGTCCAGGTCGCGCATGAAGGCGCTGGGACCGATGGCGTAGTCGCGGTCGTCGACCGCCTCCGTCGCTAACCGCCGATAGAGCGCGCTGAGATAGGGCAAGGGCGACGGCCGGCCGGCCAGCCAACGGTCGAGCAGGTCAGGGTCAGCGTCGAAGCGGAAGAAGTGGAAGCGGCGGCGCAGGGCGAAATCGACCAGGGCAATGGAGCGATCGGCCGTGTTCATCGTGCCAATCAGGTAGACGTTGGGCGGAATGCGAAAGCGGTTGCCGGAGTAGGGCAACGGCACGGCTTCGTCGCGGTACTCCAGCAGCAACATCAACTCGCCGAAGATACGCGCGATGTTGCCGCGGTTGATCTCGTCGATGACGAAGATGCACGCTCCGTCCACCCGTGCCGCCTGTTGACAGAAGCGGACGAAGACGCCGGGACGCGCCGGGTAGTCGACGTGGTAGCGCCCGCCCGACTGGCGGCTCTGCGGGCGGATGCCTTCGATGAACTCCTCATAGCTGTAGGCCGGGTGAAACTGGATGACCGTCAGCCGTTCCGGGGGCGGGTCGGCCAGCCCAGTTAGCCAACGCCCCAGCGCGCGGGCGACGTGGGTTTTGCCCGTGCCCGGCGGGCCGTAGAGGATGAGCTGTTTGTTTCCCAGCAGCAGGTCGTGCAGCTCATCGGCCATCGGCTCGGTCACATACGTCGCGCGCAGGAAGTCGTCCCGGGTGTAGGGCTGCGACCGTCGTTCAGCCACCGTCCATTGGACGGCCGGCTCGTGGACAGCGGGCGGGGGTCTGGCGGGCGACTGCGGGTCATCGCCCCGGCTCCGGCTCTGGGGGATGGGCAGACCGGCGGCGAAAAGGCGTTCCCGTTCGGCCCGGTCGAAGAGCGCTTGAAACAGCTCCACCTGATGGGCGCGGCGGTGGGGCGACGGCCCGTAGCTGCCGAAGCGCTCGGCCATGACCAGCAGGCTCTCCTTATAGACAACATCCAGCTCTTCCGGCCACGCCCTGGCCGTCGCCAGCGGGATGGCGAAGACGGCCAGCCGGTTGTCGGCGCGCGCAAACGGCTCGCCGTGCCGGAAGGGAAAGGCGCGTTCCATCGGCTCGATGAGCGCCGCCAGTTGCAAGACGCCGCGCCGGGCCGAGGTGTCGGTTGCCATCCAGGTACCCCTATTCAGCCGCATACTCCGCCGGCCGGTGGGCGCCGGACGGGCAAAACGCGGGGCACCCCTGCACCCGCCGAGGCGGCGGATCGCACCCGCGGGCGGTTGCCGGGTTTCAAACAATTTCCGGACGACACGGACGACCACAAAGCCGCCAATCAGGCCCAAGGCGAAGAAATCCTGCGCGTGGTGCTGGCAGCCTCGGGCGAAACCACAGTAGTGGCGGCAAACACCGGGCCGGTGCCGGGGTACG
>CALLZA010000853.1 GCA_937858165.1 uncultured Ardenticatenia bacterium | reverse complement strand
TGTTGACTCGTCTCCTGTAGTCGTTGTGCGATTGTATCTTGCGTGATGTAGCTATATTCAGAAGTTGCATACACTGGGTTTTATAGTGCTTGTGTTGTTCGTCTCTGTCGACGAAACCGCTTTATTCAGTTTGTTATATCGTGCGCATTTTTTTTTTTTCAAGCAGAAGACGGCATACGAGATCTAGTACGGTCTCGTGGGCTCGCAGATGTGTATAAGAGACAGGGGAATACCCGTCTATGAGGTCGCGGCTGACGTGCTGGCCGGCGTGGCCGAGAAGGACAACCCCCAGGGGCTGCTGGCCGTCGTTCGGCCGCGCCGCTACCGGCTCTATGAACTGGACGCGGCCGGCTTTCCCTGGGGCGTGGCGCTCGTTGCGCCACAAGACCCGGGCAACGTCGGCGCCGTGCTGCGCACCATCGACGCCGTGGGGGCATCGGGCCTCCTGCTGCTCGACGGCGGCGTGGATGCACTGCATCCGGCGGCGGTGCGGGCCAGCATGGGGGCCATCTTCCACCGGCCGGTCGTATCTGCTTCGTTTGCCGATTTTCTGAACTGGGCACGGGCGGGCGGGCGGCAGCTCGTCGCCACATCAGCCCGCGGCCGCGCTGACTACCGCGCCGCATCTTACGCTCTGCCGCTCGTCTTGCTGCTGGGCAGCGAGCGCGAAGGGTTGTCGGCCGAGCAGATCGCCGCCTCTGATGCTCTGGTGCGTCTGCCCATGCGCGGCCGGATCACCTCGCTCAATCTGGCTGTGGCCGCCGGTGTGCTGCTCTACGCCATTCACGACAGCCTCGACGTCCAGGGCCGCCTGCCCGGCTGACGCCTCTCATCCCCGATTTGTACCGCCTTCGTGCGGCAACCTATATCTCTGGCCTATAGAGAATTGGGCCGGCCCATCGTACTGTATAGCTACGCCAGGTGGCGACGGCTTGCCGCCCCGCCTGTCAAACAAACAAGTAAGGCGCTGTCTACCGGATGGATCAGGAGAGATCATGACCCACGATGAGGATATGCACGATGAGGTTCCGCCGCGCACGGCTAAGACACCCGGCGCGCCGGCTCCGGGCGTGAAGGTCTATGACCGCCCGGCCCGCACCCTGCCGCCGGTCTGGATGCTTATCCTGCTGGCGCTACTCGTGCTGGCCGGGGTGTGGTTCGCCTTCACCTACCTCTTCTAAGGATTGAGTTACCTTACGTCGTTGGTAGGTTGGTAGATGGATGCTAGCGTGCTAACCCTCCTGGCTACCAGCGACCGAATAGATAAGGAGAAAGAACGCATGAAAACGATTGTTGGACTCTACGACAACATGGATGATGCCCAGGCCGCCGTCAACGACCTGGTGCAGGCTGGCTTCGATCGCGCCGACATCAGTCTGATGGCTGCCGACCGCTGGGCCGAGGCGATGGACATGCCCCCCGGCCACGTTGGCACGACGGCCGCCGCATCCGATAGCCTGACCGTGGCCGATATGCCGGGCAGTGAGGATGGGGTAGACGTTGCTGGTGAGACGATGACCAGCGACGTGACGACCGGGGCAGTGACCGGCGGCGTCGTCGGCGGGCTGACCGGCGTGCTGCTGGGGCTGGGCGTGCTGGCCATTCCCGGCTTCGGGCCGGTGCTGGCCGCCGGGCCGCTGGTGGCCGGGCTGGCCGGGGCGGGCATCGGTGCGGCCGTCGGCGGTCTCGTCGGCGCTCTGGTTAGTTGGGGCGTGCCGCAGGACGAGGCCGAGTTGTACGCCGAGAGCGTGCGCCGCGGCAGCATCCTCGTTGGCCTGAAGACCGAGGACGAACGCGCCCAGCAGGCTGTGAACGTGATGAACAACCACGGCCCGGTGGATGTGCAGCGTCGCTCCGAGTACTGGCGGGCTGAGGGTTGGACAGGCTACGATCCAAATGCTGCCGCCTGGGCCAAGAACGATATCGAGGTTGACCAACAGCGCTACAGCAGCTATCTCGACTACTCGGCTTATTCGCCCGCCTTCCGCGAGCACTACCAGACGGCCTATGGGGCGTCCGGACGCGACTTTACGCAGTATGATCCGGCCTACCGCTTCGGCTATACCCTGGCCGGCGACGAGCGCTACAGCCGCTACAACACCTGGGACGAGATGGAGGCGGATGCCCGCAACGCCTGGGAGAGCGGCGAAAACGCCGCGCAAGGTGCGTGGGAGGAGTTCAAGGACGCCGTGCGCCACGGCTGGGAAGAAGTGAAGGACGCGCTCGATATGGAAGCCGACTACGCCGACTTCGAGACCGGCTACCGGCAGCACTACCAGACGACCTATGGCAGCAGCGGCCGCGACTACGACTGGTACGGCCCGGCCTACCGCTACGGCTACAACCTGGCCGGCGACGAGCGCTGGGACGAGTATGAGACGTGGGAAGAGCTGGAGGCCGAGGCCCGGCGCGACTGGGAGAGCCGCGCCAACGATGGGCTGGGCGGCGCGTGGGACGATTTCAAGGACGCCATCCGTCGCGGCTGGGAAGACGTGAAGGACGCCTTCGATGCCGAGGACGATTACGCCAGCTTTAGCCCCTCCTTCCGCGACCACTTCCAGACCAACTACGGCAGCGGCAGCCGCGACTTCGATTACTATGACCCCGCCTATCGCTATGGCTATAACCTGGCTATTGACGAGCGCTACGACGCTTACGACAGCTGGGACGAGCTGGAGCGCAATGCGCAGAATGGCTGGTCGGAGTTCGCCGGCTCGGTCGAAGGGTCGTGGGAGGAGTTCAAGGATGCCGTGCGCCACGCCTGGGAAGATGTGCGCGACGCCCTGGACCTGGAAGACGACTACGTCAGCCGCGAGCCGCGCTACCGCGAACACTACGAGACGCTCTACCGCAACAATCTGCGCGACTACTCCTGGTACGAGCCGGCCTACCGTCACGGCTACGTGATGGGCATGGACGAGCGCTACGACGCGTTCGATACCTGGGAACAGGCCGAGGCCCAGGCCCGCGAGGATTGGGAAGCGGGCGACTTCGCCGGCAACAGCACGTGGGAAGAGATCAAGGAAGCGGTGCGCCAGGGTTGGGACAGCGTGCGCGAGGCGCTGGATGACGACGACGACATGATCCCGCCGGCCATGACCGGCACGGGTATCTATCGCGCCACCAACGGCTAATCCCTTGTAGGTAGCGCGGGTTGCCTTACCCGCGCTGCCCCTCGCCGTCGAAGAAAGTGGGTAAAACAAACAACCCGCGCTACGACACTGGTGTAGCGCGGGTTGCTTTGTTTTGATTTGTTACTGAAGAGGCGAGTAGAACAACCCGCGTTACATGGACAGATGCTCGACCAGCCAGTTGAAGACGTTCTTGCGGCTGCGCACGTTGCCGGGCAGGGCGGTGCGGATGGCCATCTCGACGCGCTTCACGTCCTCTTCTGTTTCGTAGCCGAAGTGATTGACCAGCTTCTGGATCATCGGCATCACTTCATACCCTTGCCGCCGGTTGAACATGATGCGGTCGTGGGCGACGCTGGTCTTGCTGTCCCCTTCGCCCGCTTCCCACTTGTACTTCTTCGCGTCAATCATCGCCCGCTTCACTTGAATCGCCATGGTTACCTCCGTGTTTTTATTGGAGACGTTGTTGAAGACCCCTTTCCCACCCTCGCCGGGCCGACCGATCAGTACGTTGGTAATGACTTTACGCGCTACCCCATACGTTTGTGACGTTACTGGGCATACACGGTTAGCGTGGGGTGTCCACAGACGTGGCCCCTCACGTCGTCAGGGCGAAGGCTGTTCCCCGCCTTCACGGGTTGTACTCGCCTCGGTCAGAACAGCTACCAGCTTCAACTCAGTCTATTACTTCGACCAGCCAGTTGGCGGCCTGAATCTTCGTGTCCAGTTCGCGGTAAGCCTGGGCCAGGTTGTCGGCCTGCCGTTGCAGGGTGACGACGTCGACGGTGCTGTGGAAGCGCACCTCGCTCTTGGTGAAGCGATCCTGCTTGATGATCGCCGCCTGGATCAGGCTGGTGACAATGGCGTGACGCAGTTGCAAGGTGTCGCGCTCGGCGATGGCGTCGGCGATGGTGCGGCCGTCGTCCAGCGCCGTGGTCGAATTGGTGCGGTTGATGCGTTGGATGAGGCGGGTCAGGCCGGCGGCCGTGCGCTCGACCTCGGCCAGCAGCGCTGCCGGGTCTTCGGCCGGGCTGTCCCCTTCCTGCACACGGGCAACGCGCAGCAAACGTTCCTTCAACTGGTCGAGCCGCTTGCGGTGGTCGGCTCGCTGGATGAGGGCTTCGGCTAGTTTCATGGTGTGTTATCAGTGAGTGATATGACTGCTTATGACAAACAGAGAACTTTCTCTATCTTAGCATATGCAGCGCATAGAGCCTATGGCGAATGGTAATCGAAACCATCTCGGAATTGTCTAATCGGCACTGTTTTGTGTATAATCCGATGTATATTGTGCGGAGGTGGCAACATGGGCACGACGATGGTTCGCAAACAGATCTATATTCCTCGGCGTCAGGAAATCTTCATTAGGCGAATTTCGGAAATGCGCGGCGTTAGCGAGGGGGAAGTGATCCGTCAGGCAATCGAGCGTGAGATCAGTCGAGAATTGCCTGGAACGACGCTAGAAGCGGCTGCCGCGTGGGACCAACTCATGCGGTTTGTAGAAGAGAGAAAACAGGCTGTCGGTACAGGAGAACCCTACCGGTGGAATCGTGAAGAGATCTATGAAGAGCGCGCCAGCCGATGGACACGCACGTCCCAGGAGTGATGACCAATGGCCATCGCGCTTCTCGATACGAACGTGCTTGTTTACTTTGTTGATCCGGAAGATCACAAGAAGCAACAGAGGGCCGAGGAGGTTATGAATGCGCTTAGAGCCAGCCAAAATGGACGACTAAGTGTGCAAAACCTGGCCGAGTTCTTTTACACCGCTACTCGAAAACTCAAACCTCCTCTTTCACCAGGTCAAGCGATAGAGCAGATTGATCGGTTTCAAACACTGTGGCCTGTCTTTTCATTAACGCCAGTGATTGTGACTGAAGCCGCCCGTGGGGTTCGCGATCATCAGTTGGCCTACTACGATGCTCAGATTTGGGCCACGGCCCGCCTCAATGGGGTTCCGATTATTCTGAGCGAGGATTTCCAGACCGGGCGGACGCTGGAAGGTGTTCGGTTCGTGAACCCGTTCGCCGATGACTTCCAACTTAATAAATGGCATTAACTCCAATGACCGACCTCTTCGCCCACACCGCCCAGCAGCGCATTCAGCAGGAAGCGCCGTTGGCCGCCCGCATGCGCCCGCGCACGCTGGAGGAGTTCGTCGGCCAGGGCCACATCATCGGCCACGGTCGCCTGCTGCGCCGCGCTATCCAGGCTGACCAACTCTCCTCGCTCATCTTCTATGGCCCGCCGGGCACGGGCAAGACGACGCTGGCGATGGTCATCGCCAACAGCACGCGCAGCCACTTCATTACCATCAACGCCGTGCTGGCCGGGGTCAAGGAGATTCGCGAGGCCATCGAGGTCGCCAAGCAGCGGCGCGAGCTTTACGGCCAGCGCACGACGCTCTTCGTCGACGAGGTGCACCGCTGGAACAAGGCCCAGCAGGACGCGCTGTTGCCCCACGTGGAAAACGGGACGATCATCCTCATCGGTGCGACGACCGAGAACCCGTACTTTGAGGTCAACAAAGCGCTGGTCAGCCGCAGCCGCATCTTCCAGTTGCGACCGTTGACCGAAGACGACCTGCGCGCCGTGGCCAAGCAGGCATTGGCCGATCCGGAGCGCGGCTACGGCAAGCTCAACGTCGCCCTGTCGGCCGAGGCGCTCGACCACCTGGTGGACGTGGCCAACGGCGACGCCCGCGGCGTGCTCAACGCGCTGGAGCTAGCTGTGGAGACGACGCCGCCGGATGAGAACGGTGTCGTCGCCATCGATTTGGCCGTGGCCGAGGAGTCGATCCAGCGCCGGGCCGTGCTCTATGACAAGGACGGCGACGTTCACTACGACACCATCTCCGCCTTCATCAAGAGCCTGCGCGGCTCCGACCCCGACGCGGCGCTGTACTGGATGGCCAAGATGGTCTATGCCGGCGAAGACCCGCGCTTCATTTTCCGTCGCATGGCCATTTTCGCCGGGGAGGACGTCGGCATGGCCGACCCGGCGGCGATGGGCGTCGTCGTCAACTGTTGGGAGACGTTCGAGCGCATCGGGATGCCGGAGGGACGTTACCCGCTGGCGCTGGCCGCCATCTACCTCTCGACTGCGCCCAAGTCGAACTCGGCCTTCGCTTTCTTCGACGCCCTCGGCGTGATCGAGAAGGAGCGCGAGGCGGATGTGCCCAACCACCTGAAGGACGGCAGCCGCGACAAAGAGGGGTTCGGCCACGGCGAAGGCTACCTCTACCCCCACGCCTATCGCGACCACTGGGTGGCCCAGCAGTACTTGCCCGACGCGCTGCAAGGCAAGGTCTTCTACCAGCCGGGCGAGTTGGGCTATGAGCAGCGCATTCGCGATGACGTAGCGCGTCGGCGCGAGGCGCAGTTGGCGGCGATGGTCGAGGGGGACAGCGATCCCCACCTGGAAGTATTGACGACCAGCCCGACCAACCGCGGCAAGGACGCCTGGTTGCAGCGGGCCGTAGCCGGCAGCGGGCGGCAACTGGCCGCGCTGCGCGACCGGCTGTTCGAGATGGCCGCCGTGCAACGCCACCATCTCGTCCTCGACCTGAACGCGGGCAGCGGCCTGCTCACGTGGGAGGCAACACGGCGCGCGCCGGAAGGGGGTGTCTGGGCGCTGACGGCCGACGCGACGGCCGGCGAGGCGCTGCGCCAACAGGCAGCCCGCCTGCCGGAGATGGAGCGGCCGGTCGTCCTCATCGGCGCGCCGGAGGAACTGGGCTACCTGCTGAGCCTGCGTGGCGAAGAGGACGTGCGCTTCGACCGCATCCTGGGGCGCAATGCGTTCTCCAGACCTGACAGGTCGTCCGAGACCTGTCAGGTCTTGGCCAATCTATTGCTACCCGGCGGCCGTATCGTCCTATCGCAATCCATCCCGCGGCACACGCAGCGGCTCTATGACCTGGTCAGTTGGGGGCGAGCGACGGCGTTGCGCGAGAAGGTCGTCGCGGCGGAGGAGGCAATCTACGCCGACGCGGCCGACCCACTGGTGAACTGGGACGCCGACGACTTGCGCGCGGCGCTGGCGGGGGCGGGGTTGGGCGACGCGCGCGTGAATGTGGAGACGCAGACCGAGGAGCGGCTCATCACGGCGGGGCATCTGGAGCGATGGTTCACTCCGTCTCCCTCTCCCCGGGAGGGGTTAGGGGAGGACAGTACGAAAGACCCTCTCCCAAAAGGGGAGGGGACGGGGGCGCGGTTGAGCTACGGCCAGCGGCTGCTGGCCGGTGGGCTGTCGGCGGTCGAGGTGGGCAAGGTGGAAAAACTGTTCCGCGAGCAGTTGGCGGAGCAGACGGTCGGTTGGCGGACACAGATCGTCTATCTGCGAGCCGAGAAGGAGACGATATGAGAGTAACTTTTCTTTTGCTGCTACTGGTGTTGATTGCAGGATGCAGTCAGACGCAAGCTGACGCGCCGGTCGACGAACCAGCCGCCGCGCCTATCTACCTTGACCTGCGCGATGGCATTCTGACCCTCGTCCCAGCCGAGATCGGCCTCGCACCACAGGAGGGTGGGCCGCGTGTCTGGGGCGTGCTGATGGAAATGGTTATAGACGACACCCCTGTGTCGCTGGTGTCGGTGGCCGATGGGTCAACGAGCCTGTACTTCGGCAACGGCGGTGGCATCATTGGGGCCGGCGAGACGGCAGCCGTGGCCGCGGCTACCGACCAGTTCATCACCACGGCCGAGGGATTGCTGCCGGAGATGAGCCGCACCGATGCCTTTCCGCTGCCCGTCGCCGGCCGGGTCATCTTCTACGTCTTGACCCACGACGGGGCCTATACGGCCGACGTGGTCGAGCCGGATCTGCAAGCGGGCGGCCACGTCCTGTCACCGCTCTATACGATGGGGCAGGACGTGATCACCCAGGTACGATTACACCAGCAGAGCGGCCAGTGAGACGCGAGAAGTTTATAGAAACCCGGCTTCTAAACCCCGCACAAGCAAGGAAATGAGATACCGAGCGACAAAGGGCTGGGCCGTCACTTACCCCGACCCGATCCGTGGCGCAGCCGGCGATCGGCTGGCGCTGGGGCGGCGCGACGATGAGTACCCCGGCTGGGTCTGGGCCACGGCCGCCGACGGCCGCGCCGGCTGGGTCCCCGAAAGCTGGCTGCACGTGGAGGGGGAGAGCGGCGTCTTGCTGCGTGACTACACCGCCGCCGAACTGGCTTTGGAGATTGGCGACGTGGTAACGGGCGAACTAAGCGAAGGCGGCTGGCTATGGGCGACCGCGGCCGATGGCCGGACGGGTTGGACGCCGCTTCATTGTCTGACAAGGCGTGACTAGCTTAACTGTGAACAATGACTAATGATGGAGCTCGTGTTGCCATTCGGCACACAACGTGATACGCTATGGGAATTGAGGGAATTCAGTGGGACGACGAAAAGGATAAGCAGTTGCGAGCGACTCGTGGTATATCCTTTGAGAATATCGCGCCATACATTTTGCAAGGTGATATTCTCCATGTGTATGATCATCCCAATCAAGAACGCTATCCTGGACAACAGTTTTTCGTAGTTCAAACCGACACATACGTTTACCTTGTGCCGTTCGTAGAAAAGGACGGACAGGTGTTTCTAAAGACGATCATCCCAAGTCGTAAAGCTAAACGGAAATATCGCAAGCAGGAGTGAAAATGGACGACTTTGAGCTGGATGAAGAAGAACAAGAAATACTTGAAGCTTATGAGAGCGGCCAGCTAGTTCCGGTCCCTGATCGGGAAGCTGTTATCACCCGCCTTCAATCCTATGCCCAAGCTGCCCAGCGTAAGGATCACCGCGTCAACATCCGCCTGACCGCCCACGACCTGACCGCCTTACAGTCCATCGCCCTGGAAGAGGGCATTCCCTACCAGACGTTGATGGCCAGCATCCTGCACAAGTACGTCACCGGCCGCCTGGTTGAACGTCCGCGGATGACCGTGGCCGAACTGGCGCTGTTGGAAGAGCGCGAGTCGTACAAGACCTGAGGAGAAACCTCGGCCCATGACCCAACCTGACGGCTACCTGGCCGCGCCGCCCGATGGCCGCGGCAACCCCGTTCTCGTCCTCCACCCGTGGTGGGGGCTAAACGCCACCATTCGTGCCTTCTGCGACCGGCTGGCCGCGGAGGGCTTCGTCGTCTTCGCCCCCGACCTCTATCACGGCCAGGTGGTCGCTACCATCCCCGAGGCTGAGGCGGCCGTTAATGCCCTCAGCAGCAACTATCAGCAGGCCCAGGTCGAAGTTGCCGAGGCCGCTACCTTTCTCAACGAGCGCGCCGGCGACCGCGGCCTGGCCGTGATCGGCTTCTCGATGGGC
This sequence comes from uncultured Ardenticatenia bacterium, assembly GCA_937858165.1. GTDB lineage: Bacteria > Chloroflexota > Anaerolineae > Promineifilales > Promineifilaceae > Promineifilum. The sequence continues at coordinate 2,426 of CALLZA010000853.1, read as the reverse complement.
GTCTACTACGGGCTGGCGTTGGCCTCGGCCATGCCCGACCACGTCAGCAAAGTTGTCATCTTCTACGGCACCGGCGACGCCGACTTCAGCGCCGCCCGCGCCGCCTACCTGGGCCACTTCGCCGGTGACGACGACTTCGAGCCGCGCGCCTACGTCGATGGGATGGAAGAGGCGATGCGCAACGCCGGCCGGTCGGTGACGTTCCATCACTACCCCGGCATCGGCCACTGGTTCTTCGAGTCTGACCGCGCCGACGCCTACAACGAGGCGGCGGCCGCCCTCGCCTGGCAGCGCACTCTGGCTTTCCTGAAGGAGTCGTAACGCTTGCACTGGCCGGGCACCGCTGACATGTCGCGTTGCCCTGTAACGCAACTATTAATACACTCCTCGTACAATAGCTTTTGATGATGAGAGAGTACGCCCCACTGAGCATGCCGACTGTACCGCGCCCCGACTTCCGCGAAGAGGCCACCGCCCTCTTCGACGACATGGTGCGCGTCCGGCGTGACTTGCACCGCCACCCCGAACTCGGCTTCCAGGAGACGCGCACAGCGGCCATCGTCGCCGAGACGCTGACCGGCCTGGGGCTGGAGGTGCAGACCGGCGTCGGCCAGACGGGTGTCGTCGGCCTTCTGGAAGGTGACCAGCCCGGCCCGACTGTCCTGTTGCGCTTCGACATGGACGCCCTGCCAATCCAGGAGGAGAGCGACCACGACTACGTCTCGCTCAACCCCGGCGTCATGCACGCCTGCGGCCACGACGGCCACGTGGCGATGGGGCTGGCCCTGGCGCGTATCTTCGCTGCGCGGCAGTCGCAGATGGCCGGCTCGCTGAAGTTCCTCTTCCAGCCGGCCGAAGAGGGGCTGGGCGGGGCGCTGGCATGCATCGCCGATGGCGTACTCGAAGAGCCTCGACCCGACGCGGCGCTGGCCATGCACCTGTGGTCGCCCGTCTCCGTGGGCCAGGCGCGGGTCAACGACGGCCCGGCCATGGCCTCGTCGAGTGTCTTCACCATCACCGTCGAGGGGCGGGGCGGTCACGGTGCGGCCCCCCACCTGTGCACCGACCCGATTCTGGCCGCGGCACAGATCGTCGTCTCGCTACAAAGCATCGTCAGCCGCAACACCAACCCCCACGAGAGCATCGTCGTCTCCATCGGCGCGTTCGAGGCCGGGACGACGTTCAACGTCATCCCGGAGCGGGCGGTGCTAAAGGGCACGGTGCGCAGCTACGACACGCCGTCGCACCGCATGGTCTACCGGCGCATCCTGGAGATGGCCACCCACACCGCCACCGCCTTCGGCTGCAAGGCGACGATGGAGACGGTGGCCATTGTCGCTGCCGTGGTCAATGCATCGGAGCCGACGGCCGCCGTCCGCGCCGCTGCCCGGCGCGTGCTGGGCCAGGCCAACATCCTGGAGCACCGCACGATGGCCGCCGAGGACATGGGCTTCATCTTGCAGGAGGTTCCCGGCTGCTACTTCTTTGTCGGTTGCAGCAACGGTAACTCGACCAGCTTTCCCCACCACCATCCGCGCTTCGACTTCGACGAGCGGGCGATGATTGACGGCGTGGCCATCATGGCTGAGGCCGCGGCCCACTACGTGCTAAACAGCCCACAGCCCCCCATCGATCGGGCGAACGGGCGCTAAAACAACACCCCAGATTCAACCGGCGTTCGTTCGCCCGATCCGTGGGGGGCTGCTGGGCAACCGGCAGCCCCCCTGTCTTTGACCGCTGCTACGGTTCGCCCTCGCCGGGCACGACGATGCTGCCCGCCGGCGCGATCTCGAACTCGTGCCGGGCGTTGGCCCGGTTGCCGGCGGCGTCGTAGACCGTCACCAGTAGGGTGTAGGTCTGGCCCGCTTCCGCGTCCTCCGGCTCCACAAAGATCTGATCGACCTGGCGAAAGGGGTTGATCTCGTCGCGGCCGAAGCCGGCGATGGCCCATTCGGCGCGGACGGCGTTCTCGCTGATGATGGTGAAGTAGGTCTGCTGGCCCAGGGGAGCCAGGCGGGGACCGTCGAGTTCTACAGTCAGCGGCGGGGCGGGCGGCGCGGCGGTGGGGGCGTTGGCGGCGCGCAACTGGAGCAGGCCAAAGATGCCGGCGATGAGCGCCGTCAGCAGCGTGGCTCCTGCGGCGATGAGGGCGGCGATGATCTGGGCGTTCCAGTGACCCTGTCTCTTATACACATCTGACGCTGCCGACGAGCGATCTAGTGTAGATCTCGGTGGTCGCCGTATCATTAAAAAAATAAACAAAAAAAAACAAAAAAAAAAAAGAATAACAAAAAAAAAAAAAATATAATACAAAACACGACATACCATGAGACCATCTATCGCAATGACCATAACTAGAATACACTACACAACTAGTCAGACAAAAACAAAGAAAGAAACAAACAACATATAAACAGAGAACAACA
>CALLZA010000852.1 GCA_937858165.1 uncultured Ardenticatenia bacterium | reverse complement strand
CACATAGCACGTGTGACTCTGTGAGGCATACCGTACTAACGAACGTCTACATCCTTGACATGTGTGTAGCTATGCTTGGTACACTTATTACTTGCTCCGTGCGTCGACACAGCTCGTACGCCTTACGCTCACGCATATCTGTTCTCTTTTTTTTTTTTTTTTATCATTTTTTATTTATCTATTTTTTTTTTTTTTTCAAGCAGAAGACGGCATACGAGATCTAGTACGGTCTCGTGGGCTCGGAGATGTGTATAAGAGACAGGTCCTCGGATGGCGGCGATAAGGTTGCGTAGCAGGATCATAACGATGGCTCCTTGGGCAAACTGGGCAGTACGAGACCGGCCGTTCCTCCCACATGGGTCACTGAAGCCGGCTACTACTGGCAATGATAGCCGCCCGCTTGATGACCTTTTCCCGTCGCTCGTCGAGCCGGTATTGCAAGTCCTCTACAAACCAGTCAGGGCGCGCCGTGTCATAACTGTCCATCAGCACGGTCTGCGACAGGTGCAGGGCCGCGGCCGCGTAGGCGACGATGATGACGCAGGTTGCCAGGAAGATGAGGTGCTCGGTGACCGGCCGCACCCGGATCGCCGCTTCACACTTGAGGGCCAATCCCCGGTCAACCCGGTGCAGCTCTTCCGCTTCGGCGCACGCCTGAGCGGCAAAATAGGTCAGGCGGGTGGTAATGAGATAGCGCAGTTGATGTTCCTGAATACGCGGCTCCTCCAGCAGCTGCCGGAAGGTAGCCGCCTCGCGGATGCTTTCGGGCAGGGGATTTGCTTGGAAGGCGGTGCTCAGGGCGAAACTGATCTGCCCCGATGTTGGTTGCCGCCCCCCAGCGATGGAGGCGGCCATGAAGGCCACGTCAAGCAGCTCGTCGTATAGGTGCGCGCGCTTCGGATTGCCGCTCGCCCGCGTGTACGCCGTCCGGCTATAACGACGAATGAGCGCGTCAACAGCCTCGCCGACCTCCGTCTGCATGAACAGCGTCGCCTCATACGGGTTTGGATTAGGAAACGGCAACCGCTCGGCAACGATGGCCTTCCGCCACTGCTCTACCGTCAGGATGATGGCGCGGATTTGGCTATGGGTGGGTTTGCGGATCATATGGGCCGTCGCACTTTTCACGCCTTTTTCACACCGATCGACCGTGCAGCCCCCGGCCATCCCACCAGTTCCGGCTCCTCAAACAGGAACGGAAAGCGGTTGCAGAGTTGGTCAACCGGCGTGTTCCCAATCGCCGCCCCGGCGTCGTAGAAGCGCCCATCTCTGGGATGCACGCTCCAGGTCACGCTCGCCGGCGGCCGCCCATGCCGGCTCTCGTCGCTGACGGCGAGAATCTCCAGCACACAGTCGCCCCGGCCTCTGGCCAGTTCATGGTCAGCCGGTACGGGGTAGCTAATCCCGCTGTCTCGATGTCGCTTGAGTTCTTGGATGAGCCTGTCTCGGCTCAATAGAGTGACGGTCTGAGCCATGGTCTGCTGCTCCTTCCCACAAAAAACCGGAAATTCGGCCGCGCGCTTGGTCGCGCTCCGGCCGAATCCCTGCAGACTTCTGGCTCGACCGGTTGAGGGTTCTTCCCTCCTTCGGCCTCGGTTGCCTCTGTGGCTATGCGTGTGTTGGGGGCAACCAGCGTCCATCGCCGCGCCATGACGGACGCCGGTCGCCCATTGGCCTCTTATGGTGCCGCATATCGTGCTTGGGGTTATCCGCTCGGCAGCAACTGCCACGGCCGGGCGCGCGGCCGTGAATTCACCCCACTGTTAAGTGGCCACGGCTACGTGGGCGAACTTCTGCTTAACGATGGGGTAGGAATTCCGTTACATAGGGGCACCTCCATAGTGTTGCATCTGAATGTGTGTGCGAGTCTATGATAATCGGTTTTTGGATTTAGCACAAGTGTTCTAGTTCATTGCGGTCAAACACCTACATCCCCTGCCCCCACTCCTCCAAAAAGGCGATCACCTCGGCATAGCTATCCTGCCGGATTAGCTTGTAGCTGGAGACATTAAACCCTGTCTCTTATACACATCTGACGCTGCCGACGAGCGATCTAGTGTAGATCTCGGTGGTCGCCGTATCATTAAAAAAAAAAACAAGATCAAAATATAGACTACACGGAAACACTACAATAAACACCAAAACAAATAAGTAAAATACAATAAGAAAAAAAACAACAAAAAGCGAATACACAGAA
>CALLZA010000851.1 GCA_937858165.1 uncultured Ardenticatenia bacterium | reverse complement strand
TTTTTCTCCCGTGCTTGTTTGTTGTTTTTCTCTGTGCTGTGTTTGTTTTTTGTTTTTTTGTTGTTTTTTTTTTAAATGATACGGCGACCACCGAGATCTACCCTAGATCGCTCGTCGGCAGCGTCAGATGTGTATAAGAGACAGGCTTTGGCCTGGGCGAAGGCGTCGGACGGGTTCGTCTGGCCCAGGGTAGTGGCACGCACGGAGGCCTTTAGCTGGTCGCGCCGGCTATAGGCCACGTCCGGTTCGGCAGCGTTGAACGGCCCGATCTCCGACAGTGGCAGGTCGACCTCGGCTGTACTGCCATAGGAGATGACGCCCACGCGGTGGATGACCCCGGGGCAGGAGTCAAGAGCGATGTCGGCCATCAAATCGATAGCCGATTGCACGGCGTACTTGCGCTGTTCGGTCGGATCGTTGCCGCTGGCATCGCTCATCGAGGTCGATTGATCGATGAGAAAAACAACGTCAATTGGCGAGCAGGCCTGATAGTCGGCCGCTTCCTGAGCCGTAGCAACCACAGCCGTCAGAGCCAGCAGTAGGCCCAAGAGTAGCAATAGCCAAGATAGATTTCTTCTCATGGCAAGGTTCTCCCTTAACAGAACATTACAATGGTACGCCTCAACGATACATGGCGCGCCAACCTTCACTGGTTCGAAGTGGGCGAAATGGACGACGCAACCGGTGGATCGGCTAGGGAGGTTGTAGCCGGCGCCCGTTGGGCTAGCCACTCATCGAGGCCACGGCGCGGAAAACGCCACGCGCCACCTACCTTGCGACCGGGTAGCCGCCCGTTTTGGGCCAGGCGGTAAACTGTTGAACGGGCTAACCGGAGGTAGTGTGAGACTTCACGTACGGTCAATACTTGATCGGGTTCCACTAGCGGCCTCCTTATGATCTGCAGCTGATGGCCGGTCCAGACACTGCGCAAGGGAATGCACAATCTCCCTTTGACTAAAATATGCGTCCTTTACTCCTATTTCTTACATCGTGTCGAAATCTGTCTTTGATTCATGACATTTGTCACCTTTTGACCATGACATTTGTCACCTTTAACTAACTGTGTTGTTTTTTCCCTCGCTCACATTATACTTGTGTGTGTTCTGTCGCGGTTCGGCCTGTGTATGGGGTACTTTTTGGCCTCCGTGCTGTATTTAGTTAAGCGGCTATTCATTAGGCCAGCCGTTGCAGCATCACACTCTTCAGGAGCAAAGGATGCCGCAAAGTTTCCCGCCCCTCCGCAATTTTAAGCGAGCGATAGCAGATGTTGCGCTGGTCAATCAGACCGCCCAGCTAGAACAAATTGTCCCTGAACTGCTACAGAGCATTGAGCCGATCCTGCTGGCGAATCGACAAAGCGGGCGCATGGCACGGGCCATGGTCGCTGGTCGTTATGCCACCCCCGGCGATTACACGCGGGCTGTCGCCGGCTACTACCAGGCCTGGCAACCGACGCTATTTTGTCTACTAAGCGAGGGGGATGAGGCGTTGTGGACCGAGTTGTTCGCCCGCTTACAGTGTCTCAGCCGGCGCTATCTACGCCACGCCGCTCCGCATTTGATCGATGGTCTGGAAGACGCGGCCACTGCCTGCGCCGAAGAAACGGCCATCGTCATCATGCAAAGCCGCTACCCCTTCGATTGCGACTTCCTGGCCTGGACTTATGCCACATTGCGCACCATCTGCCGGCGGCGCCTCTATCAACAGTGCAACGCGACTGACCTTTTTTCTTACTGCATAATCCAACATGACGTGAGCGAGCTAGGGGCTGAGCAAATTGACGTATGTGACGATTGGCTAGATGAGTTGCTGATGGACGTGTCTGAAGCCACTTCGCGGCTGGCGACCACCAACCGGCGTCAGTTTGCTCGACTGCGTTACTATGAGGGCAAAGATTACGAGCAGATAGCGGTCGAGATGGGCAAGAGCATCAACGCCCTCTATAAACTAAACAGCGATATTTTAGCCAACTACCGGCAACTACTCAGCGAGACGGGCAACCGGTCGAGGGGGCGAACTCATGAGCTGGAATGACGACTGGCCCAAAGAACAGGACAACTGGTCGCAGGAGAGCAATACATGGTCAGACGGGGTAGGCGGCCCACCGCGCCGTCGCTCCCAGAGGCCATTTATCATCGGCGCGCTGGCGCTAGTCATTATCGCCGCGCTCTCCCTGCTCATCTTCCGTAACCGCGATGGCCAGGCGACAGTCGCGACTTCAGTTGCGCCCGTAGGAACGCTACCTATGTCCACGACCGAGGCAACAGCACTTCCGGCCGGCGTGGCCACCGTGCCGACCGCAACGACGATCAGCGAAGCCGTGCCGACGGCAACCAATCTACCACCGACCACCGACATCCAAACCTTTCCTTTCGAAGACCCACTCTACACCCTAGCCATAGACCTTATCAACGAGTCGCGGCGCGAGGCGGGCTTACAACCAGTGGTTTGGGACTCGGTCGCCGCGGAGACTGGCCGGCGCCATGTAGTCGAGATGGCCGAATGGGGCTACTTTAGCCATTGGAATCTGGAGGGGCTAGGCCCGGAACACCGCTACGCTCGCGCCGGCGGCGCCAACGCCGTCCAAGAGAACCTCCACGCCATGGCCTCCATCCGCCCGCCGGACGACTGGCAGGCGGTCATTCGCCAAGCCCACGCGGGCCTGATGGACAGTGCTGGCCACCGCGCCAACATCCTGAACCCGGCCCACACCCACGTCGGCATTGCCATCGCCTATAGCTCCGCCACCGGCCAGATGCGGATGGCTCAAGAGTTCACCAACCAGTACGTCACCCTCAATGAGTGGCTACCGCTAGCGGCCGAGCGGGGGGCGCAGTTAGTGGTCAATGCCGTCATTGCCAGTCGCAACGTCAGCAACGTGCTACTGGACATGGCCTGGGAGCCACTACCGCTGCCGCTGTCGGTCGACGAACTAAACGCTACCAATAGCTATACCGCGGCCGCCCAGAGCTATGATACGCGCGCTGTGGGGGAGACCTTCCGTGAGGAAGTTACCCTGGATAACGCCGGTCGCCCAGGGATCTATCACATCCGCATCTTTGCCGACGTGAACGGCTGTCTCTTATACACATCTCCGAGCCCACGAGACCGTACTAGATCTCGTATGCCGTCTTCTGCTTGAAAAAAAAAAAAAATCCCAATACAATGAAGAACAGCACTAACAAAGCTACACAACAACCATCACATCGACATAACTACTAAGCGTATCCAGCACACACAACATCTCGAAAACATAACAACTCAAAGATACAACACGCACCCTAATGCA
>CALLZA010000850.1 GCA_937858165.1 uncultured Ardenticatenia bacterium | reverse complement strand
GCAGCGACTAGTGAGTACAGTCGCTGACGTGTCGAGACCGCCCGCCGGGTGAACACGATGGATGTTATTTATAGTGGCCGCTGTGACGTTCTTTGCAACGATCAACGCTTGTTTTTTTCAAGCAGAAGACGGCATACGACATCTAGTACGGTCTCGTGGGCTCGGAGATGTGTATAAGAGACAGGCTCGAGGCCGCGCTCCAGGCGCTCAGCGGCCGGCTCCAGCAACTCATGGACTGGCTGACCAGCGGCGAGGGGCCGACGAAAGAGGAATTGGAAGAGTTGGCCGAGCGGGCCGGCATCCAGTGGCACAACAACCCGCAGGAGGCGCGCTGGGTCACGCGGCGCATGTTGCAGCAGATGGGCATGGCTCACCTGGAGGAGCAACTGCGCGAGCTGATGGAGAAGCTGGCCGAGATGGGCATGAGCCAGGAGGCGATGGAGAAGCTGATGGGCGTGGTGGAGGCCAACCGCGAGGCGCTGGCCGAGCAGGTGGCCCAGCAGGTCGGCCGCCAGATCGCCGAGCAGCGCGCCAATCGCCCCGAAGAGCTATTCGGCTCCGACCTGATGCACAAGCCGTTCGAGAACCTGACCGACGACGAGGCCAACTTGCTGCGCAAGGAGGTGCAACGGCTGGTGACGCAGTTGCGCAGCCGGGCGGCGCTGCGGCGCAAGCGGGGCAAGGCGGGCAAGTTCGACTCCAAGGGGACGATCCGCAGCAACCAGCGCTACGGCGGCGTGCCGATGGAACTCAAGTTCAAGCGCAAGAAGCTGAAGCCCAGCCTGGTGCTCATCTGCGACGTGTCGCGCTCGATGCTGTCGGTGGCCGAGTTCATGCTGCGGCTGACCTATGAGCTACAGGATCAGGTGGCCAAGACGCGCAGCTTCGGCTTCTACTCCGACATGGAGGAGATCAGCCCGGCCATCGCCGACAACCGTGCCAGTGACGCCGTCGAAATGGTCATGAACACCTTCTACGGCCGCGCGCCGCAGCACTACGCCACCGACCTGGGCCACAGCCTGGAGACGTTCCAGGACAACTGGCTCGACGCCATTAACCACCGCACGACGGTGGTGATTCTGGGCGACGGCCGCAACAACTACAACTCGCCGCGCCTTGACCTGATCAAGGACCTCCAGCGCCGCTCGCGCCGGCTCATCTGGCTTAACCCGGAGAACCCGCGCCAGTGGGGCACGGGCGACAGCGACATGCTGGAGTACGCGCCGCTGTGCGACCAGGTGTTCATGGTGCGCAACCTGGCCCAACTGTCGTCGGCCGTCGATAAGCTGATGACCGGTGCTTGAGAAGAGTGGCACGCTGTTTCACGCGGATTGGACGCTGATTTTCGCCGATAAGCAAGCTCATTCTTATTCGCCTCTAGCCGTGTCAGCCGTGCGCTATTCTTCCCCACAACACCGCTTGACGCTCCGGCGGCAACCATGCTATGATGTCGTCATGAGCAACGCCGTTCGATTCTCGTATTACTACCGGCAACCCCTCCAGGCTGCGCCGTCGGCGCGCTTGATGGTTGTCGGCCGCTGACGAACGGCGACAAACCGGATAGCCAAAAGACGCGGCGCAAGCTGCGTCTTTTTTATTTAAGCAGGAGAACCACAGATTACGCGGATTCTTTTCTGGGAAATCTGCCCAATCTGCGGATAACTCTCTTAAAATCTGTGAAATCTGCGTAATCTGTGGTTACTTTTCTTAGGAGCATAGGACATGGCGACAATCATAGATGAACTGCGCTGGCGCGGGCTGGTCTACGACGTGACCGAGGGGCTGGACGAACTCGTGGCCCGAGAGAAGATCACCCTCTACAACGGCTTCGACCCCACGGCCGACTCGCTCCACATCGGCAACCTGGTGCCGCTGATGCAGCTGGCCCGCTGGCAGCGCCACGGCCACACGCCCATCGCCCTGGCCGGCGGCGGCACGGGTATGATCGGCGACCCCAGCGGCCGCAGCAGCGAGCGCAACCTGATGACGCTGGAGGCCATCGACGCCAACGTGGAGCACATCAAGCAGCAGTTGACCAGCATTCTCGACTTCGAGGTGCGGAGCAACCCGGCGCGGGTGGTCAACAACGCCGACTGGCTGCGCCGCGTGCTGCTGACCGACTTCCTGCGCGACACGGGCAAGCACTTCACGGTCAACTACATGCTGGCCAAGGACTCGGTCAAGTCGCGCATGGAGCGCGACGACAGCGGCATCTCCTACACCGAGTTCACCTACATGTTGCTACAAGCCTACGACTTCCAGCACCTGTTCGACACGCAGAACTGCCTGGCCCAGACGGGCGGCAGTGACCAGTGGGGCAACATCGTCGCCGGGGTGGAACTCATCCGCCGGGCGCGCGGCCAGAAGGCCCACGCCCTGGTCTACCCGCTGCTGACGCGGGCCGATGGCAGCAAGTTCGGCAAGACGGCCGAGGGTACGAGCGTCTGGCTCAGCCCGGCGCGCACGTCCCCCTTCCGCTTCTACCAGTACTGGTTCAACACCGACGACGCCGACGTGGGCACGTTCCTGAAGCAGTTCACCTGGCTGAAGGCGGCCGAGATCGCCGAGCTGGAGAACCTGGTCATGGCGCAGCCGGAGCGGCGCGAGGCGCAACGGCGGCTGGCGCGCGAGGTGACGCGGATGATCCACGGCGAGACGGCGCTGGCGCGGGCCGAGCAGGCCACGGCGGCGCTGTTCGGCGGCGACATCAGCGGGCTGGACGCGGCCGACATCGAGGACATCTTCGCCGAAGTGCCGTCGAGCGAGGTCGGCGCGGCCGCCCTGGCCGACGGCGGCGTACCGGTGGTCGATCTGCTGGTCGGCAGCGGCCTGGCGTCATCGAAGGCCGACGCGCGGCGCAAGATTCAGGGTGGGGGCATCTACCTCAACAACCGGCGAGTCAGCGATGCGGCGGCTACGGCGACGGTCGGTGAGGCTATCGAAGGGCGCTTCCTGGTGTTGCGGCAGGGAAAGCGGCAGTATCATCTGGTGAGAGTGGCGGGATCGTAGCGCGGGTTGGCAACCTGCGGGGCGCGGTGGGTTCAGGGCCGGTTGGTTTTAGGAGATTAACAATTAAATCGGCATACAGCGCCGACCGGTTGCGGTGGGCATAGTCGCCGTAGGCATTGTCGCCGTAGGCATTGTCGCCGTAGGCATTGTCGCGGTGGGCGTCGTCGCGGTGGGCGTCGTCGCGGTGGGCGTCGTCGCGGTGGGCGTCGTCGCGGTGGGCACCGTTGCGGTGGGTTGAAACCCACCGCTAGCGTGAAAGTGCGATGAATCGCACTGAAGAAGCACGATGCCCTCTGAAAGTGCGTTTGAACGCACTTCTACGCTAGCGGCGGGTTCTTCAACCCGCCGCTTTAGGCAGGCGGCGCATGTGCTCATTATTTCGTCAAACGCCTACAAACCCGAGTCCAGCTATCGCATCACAAGGGTGCTGCTTTGTCGCACGGTGTACACCGGCCCCTCCGGCCGCAGCTGGCTCTCGATCAGGTGGACGGCCGTCACCGGCACCTCGAGCGGCGGCACGGCTGCCGACCAGTCTATCCCCTGCACCGCCCGCTCATCCTTGACCCGGCCAAGCGTCAAATGGGCGCGGAACGCTTTGTCCTCCGGCGGCCAGCCAAGGGGGCTCAGGGCCGCTTCCAGCGCGGCGACGAGCGCGGTCAGCTTCGCCTCCGCCCCACCCAGCCCGACCCAGACGACGCGCGGCCGGCGGGCGTTGGGGAAGCAGCCGACGTCGGTCAGGCGCAGGACGAACGGGGCATGACCGGCAGCCAGCGTGTCCAGCGCGGCGGCCAGAGCCGGCAGCCGATCGGCCGGCGTGTCGCCCAGGAAGCGCAGCGTCAGGTGCATCTGCTCCGGCCGTACCCAGCGCACCGCTGCGGTGCCCACTGCCCCGCGTGGCACGCGCCCGTCCAGCGTCGCCGCCACGTCGGCCAGGGCGGCTTTGACGGCGGGAGGGAGGTCGATGGCGATGAAGGCGCGGAGGGTGATCATGTCACTATTGTAGAGCGATTCTCCAGAATCGCTCCCTACCTGACCGGCACGTAATCAGCGACCACCTCCTCCGGCAGGATGAATCCCGCCCTGTCTCTTATACACATCTCCGAGCCCACGAGACCGTACTAGATCTCGTATGCCGTCTTCTGCTTGAAAAAAAAAAAACACCAAGAAAAATAGCACGTGCCTACTAACTATATACTATCGAAGACAAACAGATAACAACAATACCTAGACACAATTACACATCTAGAACAACTCTATATCTGCATGAGTATATCTATTGATCACACTATCACGAT
>CALLZA010000849.1 GCA_937858165.1 uncultured Ardenticatenia bacterium | reverse complement strand
AGAAAGACCGTATAGGTTCGATGGGTGGTTGTAGGGGGCGGGGTTGTGTAAAAAAGCCATCGCGTGCCTCCCGCCCCCTCCCGCGGGGGGCACCCCCCGCCTGGGGGCGGGGCTCCCCCCGGCCCGGTGCCCCCCCGATAAACATGCGCTCCCCCGGCGGGGGCTTTTGGGAAGGGGGCCGGGGCGGGGGGGCCCCTCCCCTGGGCCGGGGGTGGGTTTAAAAACCGCGGAAAAGGGGGGGGGGGGGGGTTAAAACCCCCGCCCCGACACGCCAGATTTGATCCTGGCCACCGACCTGCTCGACCTGACCACCTTTCTGGCGCTGACCCGCGCGGACACGACCCACGTCCCGACGGCGCTCTACATGCACGAGAACCAGCTCACCTACCCCCTGCCCGACGACCCGACCACCGGTCCCATGCGTCGCCAACTGGGGGAGCGCGACCGCCACTACGCGTTCATCAACTACGCCTCCATGCTGGCCGCCGACCGGGTCTTCTTCAACTCCACCTATCACCTGGAGACGTTCTTTACCGCCCTGCCCCCCTTCCTGCGCCACTATCCGGAGTACAACGAACTGGACAGTGTCGCGGCACTACGTCACAAGAGTGCTGTCCTGCCCGTCGGCATCGACCTTCGCCGGCTCGATCCGCCCGTTGCCGCCGACGACACGCAACCGCCACTCATCCTCTGGAACCAGCGGCTGGAGTTCGACAAGCGCCCGGAGCGCTTCATGGCCACCCTACTGGCGCTGGCCGGCGAGGGCCAGCCGTTCCGCGTCGCCCTGTGCGGCGAGCGGTTTGGCCGGCCGACCGACGAATGGCTGGCCGGCGTCACCGCGTTGGGCAGCCGAGTCATCCATAATGGCTATGCGAATGAGGAGACGTACCGCCGCCTGCTCTGGGACTCGACTCTGACCTTCTCCACCGCCGACCATGAATACTTCGGCATCAGCATCCTCGAAGCTGCCTACGCCCACACCCTGCCGCTGCTACCGGCGCGCCTCAGCTACCCGGAGATCATTCCCGCCCGCTTCCACGCCGACTGCCTCTATCGCGGTCGCGCCGACCTGCTGGCCCGGCTGCGGCAGGCGTTGGCTGACACACCCGCCGTCCGCGTCGTCGCGGGCAAACTGGCCGCGGCTATTGCCCCCTACGACTGGCAGCACATGGCCCCACGCTATGACCGAACCTTGCTGGAACAGGGTTGACCACGGATTCCACAGAAACTGCTTAATCTGTGGATGATGACTCTTCAAGCCGTGACATCTACGTAAACTGCGGTTGCACCTCACTACACCCGCCGAAACCAGAACCACGCCGAGTTCCACGGCGGGCGGTCTTCCACCTGGGTCACGCCCCGTTCGACGCGCTCCAGCCGAAACGCGCCGCGCAGCAGATCGTGGATGGTCGTCTCGGCAATGCCGCGCGGCCCGTCCTCACCCTCCGGCTCGGCCGCGTCGCGCAAGTGGGCGAACAGCACGTACTGCCCGCCCGACCGCAGCAGGCGCGTGATCTCGTCCCGGTAGGCCGTCAGCATCTCGTCCGTGAAGGAGTGCATGCAGCCGACGTCGAGAACGAGGTCGAACGGCGGCGCGAGAAAGGTTAGCTCGGTCGCCGAGGCGACGTGGAACGCCGCCCGGTCGGCCACGCCCGCCGCCGCCGCCCGGCGTTGCGCCTCGGCGATGGCCTGGGGCACGAAATCCACGCCGACGGCCGACCAGCCGCGTTCGGCCAGATAGATGACCGCCCGGCCAAAGCCGCAGCCCACATCCAGCGCGCGGCCCGGCGGTGTGGCGGCGGCCAGGGCGATGATCTCCGGCGGCGGCGCGGGGTCGCCCCAGGGAACGCGCCCTTCCTCATACCGTTCGGCGAAGCGGAGTTGGGTGGTTGACATATCTTCCATATCGTCATCATCTACATGAGGGGACAAGAAGTACTCTTATCAGTGTCAATAGACGCCAGGTCCGCGTCCCTTGCGGGCCACTCTTCCCCTACCCTACGGTTGCGGCTGGGTGGTGTTGGCCTACAATAGCAGTATTCCCCCGCCGCCGCGAAAAAGGGCGCAAGAAACGATGACACCGTTCCGCAACACACGCCGCTACCTTCAAACGCATTGGCCGTTGTACGTCGGCCTCTACAGCGGGCTGGTGTTAGCCATGGTGCTGCTGGGTGTGGGGCTGGCCAGCGGCTGGTATGCGTTCGTGCCCTTTGCCCTGGCCATCTTGCTGGTAGTCGGCTACTTTCTCATCGCCGCGCTGTGGACTATCTATCAGTTGCACGACGGCCCCGGCCCCCAGCCGTTGGATGTTCTCATTGACTACGCGCAGTTGCGCCCCGACGAACGCATTGTGTGCATCGACCTTGGCCTGCGGGCCACGGCCGTGGGCATTGCCCAACGCCTGACAGCCGGCCAGGTGACGGTCATCGACGTCTACAATCCACAATCCAATCCCGGCGCGCCCCTGCGCCGCGCCCGCCACCAGGCCCGCAAACCCGGCCCCGACCCGCGCCTTGACTGGATCGACGGCAGCATTAAACTCCTGCCCCTGCCCGATCGCAGCGTGCGCCTGGTCTTCATGAACCAGGTATTGTCCGAGTTCTGGCTACCAGAGGAGCGCGTCGAGCTGCTTGAAGAAGTCCGGCGCATTCTCGTCCCTGAAGGGCGGCTGCTGTTGGCCGAACGCAACCGCGGCCGATCCAATCTGCTGCTTACGGGCCTGGTCACCTCTTCCTGGCCGCCGGCCGAGGCGTGGCGCGCCGCCCTCATCAAGGCCGACTTTCGCATCCAGCGTGAGGAGAGCCTGCGCGGCCTCGTCTACTGCGTCCGCGCCGACAAACCGCCGGCGACTGCCGGCAAGCAGATGCGCTTGCAGTTGGAGTTTCTCTAACGGTAGAGCGATTCTCCAGAATCGCTCTCTTCATCGCTCGCGTCAGCGGAGGAGCGATTCTGGAGAATCGCTCTACCTGTCTTCCAGAGAACCCCAGACATCTTCGATTTCGGCCGGCGTGAGCGATGGTTGGCTGAGCAGCCAACCCAGCAGCGTCGCGCAGTCGGTCGTGAACTCTGCGCCCGCCGCCCGCACCGTCGCCGGCCGCTCCCACTTCGGCGTTGTGTCCGGCGCGACGGGAGCCAGCACGAGGATGGCGTCATGGGTCAGGGCGTGGGCGTTGCTAATGTGAACGGAGATGAGGTGCTCGGCGTGAACGACGTAGCGGTTGAGTAGGACAAAGCCCGCCTCATACAGCGCTGTCGTCAACGCCGCCCAGGCGCGCGGCTGCCAATGGTGGAAGGTGAAAATGAGGCGACCCCCATCGGTCCGCAAGACGCGCCGGCACTCGCGAAAGATAGCGGCCATCATGCGCGCGTAGCGGCCATCGGCCGGATCGCGCTCGGAACTGACCGCCGCGCCCGCGCCGTCGTAGCCCCAATCGGCGGCGTCGGGCAGGAAGCGGCGCAGCCAAACCCGGAAGAACGCCGCCAGATCGCCGTACTGGATACTGTCGTAGTAGGGCGGATCAGTCACGACAGCGTCGACGCTGCCCGTGGCCGCCGGCAAGGCCACGGCCGACCCCTGGCGCAACACAAAGCGCTGCGACCCGCCGGCCAGCGCGGCGGCGCTGCCCACCTCCTGGCCGCTGTCGCGCTCGCCGGCGATGGGCACGAAGCGCGCCGGAGTCGCCTCCGGGTCGCGCTCCAGCGGCGCGGCGGCCCAGCGGCGGGCGCGCTGAATGCGGTTGTAGAACAGCTTTTGCAGTGTCCCCGAAGCGCGGCGCGGGTAGAGGGGGTTCGTCTCCAGCGCCGTGTAGGGGAAGGCGTAGCCGTGGTGGGAGAAGGTGTGGCGCACCGCCCCGGCGCGACGGCGCATGACACCCTTGTAGCCGCAGAGCATCGAGTTAAACTCCAGCGCCGTCGAGACGAGCAAAGCCAGGTTGAGGCGCACGATCGGCTCTTCAGGCAAGTGGCGGCCGACTGCGTCCAGAAAAAGCAACTGGCGGCTGGAAAAGAGATCGAGATAAGTGCGGACGCCGCGCCGCAGCAACTGGACCGACTTGTCACCGCCCTCGACGCAAAACCACTCCGGCGCGAACGGCAGCGCGGCACGGCGCGCGTCGGCCGCCGTCTGCCGTGCCCGGTCGCGCCAATCGGGCGTGCGATGGAACCTGTCTCTTATACACATCTCCGAGCCCACGAGACCGTACTAGATCTCGTCTGCCGTCTTCTGCTTGACAAAAAAAAAAACACACACACAACACACACACAACACACACGATATAACAATACACCATCAACAGTGAACGAATACTACCGTAA
>CALLZA010000848.1 GCA_937858165.1 uncultured Ardenticatenia bacterium | reverse complement strand
TTTTGTGGCTGCTACTCATCTGTGGTGGGTGAGTGGGCATAAGTTGGTGGAGCGGGTAGTGGTTTTTTTTTTTTCAAGCATAAGACGGCATACGGTATCTAGTACGGTCTCGGGGGCTCGGAGATGTGTATAAGAGGCAGGCCCTCGTCCTTCGCACGACGTTCGGCCTCATCTTCTCGAGCGACCAGGGGAAGACCTGGGATTGGGTCTGCGAGAGAGCGGTGGGTTATGGCGGCGTGTGGGACCCGCCCATCGGCATCTTCGAAGACGGCGCCGTGATGGCTGGCACGATCGACGGGTTGGCGCTCTCTCCCGATCGCGGATGTGGCTGGTCGTTCGCGGGCGGCGCCATCGAGAAACGCGCGATCATCGACGTGGTGGTGAGGCCGGACGCCCCCCGCGAAGGACTGGCGGCCGCGTCGACGTCGGCTGGCGAAAACGGCGCCGGGGCTGCGCTCTTCAAGACCGAAGTCCTCGCCACCCCCGCCCGCGGCAGCGCCAGGGCCGCTATCTGACCCTGCCACGGCCCAAAGGAGAGGCGGCGGCGAGGCAACTGGCGCAGTAAAGCAGCATCGGCAGCGAAGAACGCCAGTAGCGCGCCGGCCACGGCGACCGCCAGCGTCATGTCTCGTGCCAGCAGCCACCACGCCGCAGCCACGGCCACGGCCACCCCGCCCCCCACCAGCACGACCCACCACAGGGGCCAGCCCGCAGGGGCATGGAAAGCCACCAGCAAGAAGTGAAAGCGGCTCTGGCTCAGAACGTCATCGTCCGGCAGTGTGTCGAAGTTGTGGGTCATATCGGCTTCACGTAGGGCAGGAACAATCCTGTCCTACGGAGTGCTACCCCAAATAGACAGCCGGCGCAAATGGGCTACAATAGGGGCAATTCGTTGGTGCGCCGCGCCGACCCACTTCAGAATGCCTATGGACCCCAAGTTCCCCGACCGCGTGCCCATTGCCTTCCTGCCAACGCCCATCGAGCCTTTGGAGCGCTTGTCGCGCCACCTGGGTGGGCCAGAACTGTGGATCAAGCGCGACGATCAGACCGGGCTGGCCACCGGCGGCAACAAGACGCGCAAGCTGGAGTTCCTGGTGGCGGACGCGCTGGCTCAGGGGTGCGACCACCTGGTGACGACCGGCGCGCCACAGAGCAACCACTGTCGCCAGACGGCCGCCGCCGCGGCGCGCTTTGGTCTGGGGTGCAGCCTCGTTCTGCGCGGCCAACGGCCGGAGGCGACGACCGGCAATCTGCTGCTCGACCACCTGCTCGGCGCACACGTCTACTGGAACGAAGGTCGCGATGGCAGCGAGTCTATCGCCGCCATCCAGGCCGAATTGCGCTCGCTCGGCCGCCGCCCCTACCTTATCCCCCTCGGCGGCTCCAACGTTATCGGCGCCACCGGCTACGTGTTGGCCATGCGCGAACTGATGACCCAGCTGGAAGCCCAGCGGTTGAACGTCGACTTCATTGTCTTTGCCAGCAGCAGCGGCGGCACCCAGGCCGGCATCGCCCTGGGCGCCCACGCCTACGGCTATCGCGGCGCGGCGCTGGGCATCAGCGTCGATCACCCGGCCGACGCGCTGCGCACCCAAGTGGCCGCGCTGACCACGGCCACGGCCACCCACCTCGGCCTCGATAGCCTATCGCTGGCCGACCGCATCGACGTCAACGACGACTATCTGGGCGAAGGGTACGCCCGCGTGGGCGAGACGGAGCGCGAGGCGATCACGCTCGTCGGGCAGCTGGAAGGCATCCTGCTCGACCCCGTCTACACCGGCCGGGCGATGGGCGGACTGATCGACCTCATTCGCTGGGGCGCGTTCACGCGCGGCCAGCGCGTGTTGTTCTGGCACACCGGCGGCACGGCCGCACTGCCCGCCTTCGCCGACCGGCTGGTGTAGTCGCTCATCCCCGGCGCGACGCACCCAACGCTATGATAAGACGCTTTCGCCACCTGCTTGTGCCCGGAGTGGCCATGCTGCTTCTGGCCGCCTGCCGCATCGGTTCCGCGGCCATCGTGGCCACACCCCCCTTGCCAGCGGCCACGGCGACACCCATTGTCATCGTCGCCACACCCACGCCCCTCTCCGACGCCGACCTATTGCCCATCGACATCGAGGAACAGCTCATCACCAACCTCTATGAGCGCGTCGGCCCATCGGTCGTCCACATCGCGTCGGAGATCGTGACCATGGACTTCTTCTTCGGGCCAATGGCCAGTGAGGGCACCGGATCGGGTTTCGTCTGGGACGACGCCGGCCACATCGTCACCAACTATCATGTCATCGAAGATGCCAGCCGCATCGAAGTCATCTTCTCCGACGAGAGCCAGGTGGAAGCCGAAGTGGTGGGCGTGGACCCGCGCAACGACCTGGCTGTGCTGCGTGTCAATCCGGCGTCCACCCGGCTGCAACCGCTCGCCCTGAGCACGGCTGACACCATCCGCGTCGGCCAGCGGGCCATCGCCATCGGCAATCCGTTCGGCCTCGACCGCACACTGACGACGGGGGTGGTCAGTGCCCTGGGCCGGCCGCTGGAGACAGAGATGGGCGACTACATCTTCAACGTCATCCAGACCGACGCGGCCATCAACCCCGGCAACTCCGGTGGGCCGCTGCTCAATTCGCGCGGCCAGGTGATCGGCATCAACACCGCCATCCAGGAAGGGGCCGAGGGCATCGGCTTTGCCGTGCCCGTCGAGACGTTGCAGCGCGTCGTGCCGGTGCTGGTGGCCGAAGGACAGTACCCCCACCCGACGCTCGGCCTGCTGGGCTACTCCATCACCGCGCCGCTGGCCGAAGCGCTGGGGCTGCCGGTGGAACGGGGCGTACTCGTGGCGCAACTGGCGCGCGGCGGCCCGGCCGACGCCGCCGGCGTGCGCGGCGCGCAACAGGAAACCATCATCGGCAACCGGCGCGTCCTGGCCGGCGGCGATATTCTCACCCACGTCGATGCCCGCCCCATTGCCGACTGGAACGCGCTGCTGGAGTATCTGGAACTTAATAAGCGCGTCGGCGACCGCGTGACGCTGTCGCTCTTGCGCGATGGACAGCCGATCACACTTGAGGCAACACTGGCCGCCGAGTAAAAGAGAAGAAACGGCCACAGAGGAGACAGATTTTTTGAGTTGAATCTGTGTCATCTGTGGATGCTTTCTTCTTCAGAAACTCAGTTTCTGTCACTGGCGAAACGTGCTAGAATCAGCCTCTACTTTACTCAACCACCACTTATGGGGAAAGCATCCACAGATGTCACAGATTCGACTTTGATAACTCGGCGTAATCTGTGGACGGTTTCTTCTATTAGCTTCGATGCCCTATGACCCAGACCACTTACCCGTATGAGATCTCTCTCGAAGTCGCCTTCCGCGACATCGACGCGATGGGTTTCGTTAACAATGCCGTCTTCTTCGCCTACTTCGAGACGGTGCGCATCAAGTACATGGGTGAAGTGATGCGCAGCGGGTTGATGGGCACCGAGCTACTCGACCTGCCACTCATCCTCGTCGATGCCAGTTGCACCTACAAGTCACCGGCGCTGCTGACGGAGATACTCCACATCGGCGCCGGCATCTCCCGCTTCGGAACTAAAAGCTTCGATATACTCTATCGCGTGCAGGGTGAGGATGGCCGCCTGGTGGCCTATGGCAAGACGGTGCAGGTCATGTACGACTACATCACCCGCAGCGCCTTCTCCATTCCCGACAATGTGCGCGACTACGTCACAGAGTTCCAGAACGGCTGGGAGCCGCCGGCGTATCCGTAAGCAGTAGACAGTTGTCAGTTAGCAATTGTCGCCGCGCATGAACGAACCGTTGCGCTGGGAGTCGGTCGCGGAGATGGTGCGCCGCGTCGTCAGCCGACAGGGACGCCGCCGCAGTGGCTTCTATGCCATTGAGGGCACGCGGCTGGTCGAACGAGCGCTGCGGGCCGGCGCACCGCTAACGGCCGTGCTGACGGCCGAGCGGTTGGCCGCCGCCCCCGACCCGCGCCATCGCGCGCTGTTTGACGCTCTGCATTTGGCTACCGTGCCCCTTGTCGTTGCGCCCGATGCTGTCGTTGCTGAGCTCACTGAGGGGCGCGATCTGGGCTGGGTGCTGGGCCTTGTCCGGCTGCCGCAAGCGGTGGCGTTAGATGAGTTGCTGGGGGGGGTGACAGCTGTCTCTTATACACATCTCCGAGCCCACGAGACCGTACTAGATCTCGTATGCCGTCTTCTGCTTGAAAAAAAAAAAAGTAGGATGGCGGTGGGACATAGCTGGCTGCAGCCATGGGACGGCGCAGAAGCGTGAGAGATGACGAGACAGTAGAA
>CALLZA010000847.1 GCA_937858165.1 uncultured Ardenticatenia bacterium | reverse complement strand
CTTTCTACGCTGCTTCTTATCTGCTTGTCTCTCTTGGTTTGTTTTGTAGCTCACTTTCTTTTTCTGTTTCTGCTGGGTTCCACGGTCGTGTGCACCAGTGTTTTTTTTTTTAATGATACGGCGACCACCGAGATCTACACTAGATCGCTCGTCGGCAGCGTCAGATGTGTATAAGAGACAGGCGTGACGGCGGCTGGGGCGAGGCGCGGGCCAACTTCAACGACTGGGGCTACGTCATCCAGGTCCACGAGCCGGAGTTCAAGCCGATTGGCTGGCTGCAGAACGGCGTCATGTACCAGATCTTCCCCGACCGCTTCAACAACGGCCGCAGCAACAACGACCCCAACACCAACACGCCGCGCTACGGCTGGCCGACCAACCCCCTTGATCGGATCATCCGCAAGGCGTGGACCGACCTACCCGAAGGGTACTGCCGCTTCTACGTCAACCCGGCCCAGCCCTGCAACGAAAGCCCGCGCGGCCGCGACTACTTCGGCGGCGACTTGCGCGGCGTTCAGCAGCGGCTCAACTACCTGAAGTCGCTGGGCGTCACGGTCATCTACTTCAACCCCATCTTCGACGCCGCCAGCAACCACGCCTATGACACGCAGGACTACCTGCGCATCGATCCGTTCTTCGGCACCAACGCTGAGTTCGGCCAGTTGGCGCGGGCGGCCGACAAGGCGGGCATCCAGATCGTCCTCGATGGCGTGTTCAACCACGTCTCGTCCGACAGTAAGTACTTCGACCGCTACGGCCACTTCAGTGACGTCGGGGCGTGCGAAAGCGTCAGCTCGCCCTACCGCGGCTGGTTCTACTTCTTCGACGAGGCGGGCGGGCCGTGCGCCGGGCCGGGTGGGCCGAACACGATGAACTACAACGCCTGGTTTGGCTTCGACAGCCTGCCGGTGTTGAACAAGAACGTTCAGGCTGTGCGCGACCTGTTCTACGCCGGGGCCAACAACGTCAACAGCGCCTGGCTGAGCCGCGGCGCGGACGGCTGGCGGCTCGACGTGATGGGCGACGGCAGCTTCCCGGCCGACTTCTGGCAGGAGTTCCGCGTCGCCGTGAAGGACGAAAACCCCAACGCGCCGATCATCGGCGAGTTGTGGAAGAAGTTCGAGATTCTGCCCAAGACGCGCGGCGACCAGGCCGACACGGCCATGGGCTATCGCTTCCGCAACGCCATTCTGGGCTTCTTCGGCACGATTGACGACAAGGGCTTTGTGGACGACGGCGAGAGCAACCAGCCGCCGACCCTGTTCGCCAGCAAGCTTATCTCCGTACGCGAGGACAACGCCGACGCCAGCTACTACACGATGATGAACATCCTGGGTAGCCACGACACGCGGCGCATCCTCTGGGCGCTGACGCCGGGCGAGCGTAACCGCGAAGAGCGCGAGTTCAACGCCGCCAATCTGGCCCGCGGCAAGACACTGCTGAAGCTGGCCGCCGTGGTGCAGATGACCACCCCCGGCACGCCGACCATCTACTACGGCGACGAAGTGGCCATGACCGGCGACGACGACCCCGACGACCGGCGCGCCTTCCCCTGGAATGGCGCCAAGCCCGGCGGCGACGCGGCCATGCTGGCCCACTACACCAAGTTGACCCAACTGCGCAACAGCAACAAGGTCTTCCGCCAGGGGGAGATGACCTTCCTGTTGGCCGACGACGCGGCGCGCACCATGGCCTACCTCATGCGCACCACCACTGAAGCGGCCATCGTGGCCGTCAACCGCAACGAGACGCCGCAGACGCTGGTCATTGACGCCCACGGCCGCCTGCCCAACGCCGTCAACCTGACCGACGCTCTGGGCACGCTGCCGGGGACGATCACCGCCGCCAACGGCGTTATCACCGTCCAACTGCCCGCTCTCAGCGCGGCCATCCTGATGCCCGTGCGCGGGCAAGACCTGGTGGCCCCGCGGCAACCGGCTAACCTGACGGCCGAGCCCGGCAATGGCGAAGTGGCCCTCGACTGGAACGGTGTGCCCGGCGCGGTGGCCTACAACGTCTACCGCAGCCCCGTCACCGGCGGCGGCTACGTGCTCATCGGCACCACCAGCGCCACGGAGTACATCGACAACACGGCCGAGAACGGCCGCGACTACTTCTACGTCGTCCGCGCCGTGGACGCCGCGGGCAACGAGGGCTTGCCGTGCAACGAAGCGTCGGCCACGCCTTTCTTCCCCATCGGTTACACCGTCCTCCAATGGCCGCCGGACTTGAACTTCCCCGTCCGCACCAGCGGCAGCGAAACGGTCTACGGCCGCGTCTACGTCGCCGGCGTTACTGACGCTGGCGGCGACCCGGCGACTATCTGGGCTGAAGTCGGCTTCGGGCCAGACGGCAGCAACCCCACCATCTGGACGGCCTGGTGGCCGATGAGCTTCAACGTTCTCGACAGTAACAACTTCGAGTACCAGGGACACATGTTCCCGGAGACGCCCGGCGCGTACGACTACCTGGTGCGCTTCAGCACCAACGGCGGCCAGACGTGGGTCTACGGCGACGTGGACGGCTGGTATCCGCCGCTGCCGACCGGCGACCAGTATAACGACCCCGGCGACATGACCGTGACCGCCCCGGCCGACACGACGCCGCCCGACGCGCCGACGCTGACGGTGGAGAACGCTTCACCGGAAGGCATCGAACTGAGCTGGACGGCCGTGGGCGACGCCGACTTCTACGAAGTGCTGCGCGCCGACAGCGCCGGCGGCCCCTACACCGAAGTGGGCCAGACGATTGCCGGCAGCGGCACCACGACCTTCACCGACACGAATGTGGTTGAGGACACGACCTACTTCTACGTCGTGCGCGCCGTGGACGCCTCGTTCAACCGCTCGGCCAACTCCAATGAGGTTGAGGCGATGGCCGCGCGCCGCACGGTGACGGTGGTCTTCAACGTCACCGTTCCCGCCACCACCGACGCCACGGGCCGCGACGTCAACATCGTCGGCACGCTGGCGCGGCTCGACGGTGGCCACCCCGACTGGGATCCCGGCGCGACGCCGATGACCCGCGTCAACGCCACGCTGTGGACGATCAGCCTGACCGGCAAGGAAGGGACGCAACTGGAGTACAAGTACGCCCTGGAAGATTGGGAGCACGGCGAGAAGGGCGCGTCGTGCGACGAGTTGAGCAACCGTACCCTGACGCTGGACTACGGCCTGACCGGCACGCAGACCGTCAACGACACGGTGCTGAACTGGCGCAACGTCGCCCCGTGCGGCAACTAGCCCCGATCCGTTCAGACCTCAGAGGTCTTCCGAGACCTCTGAGGTCTTGATAGCTTCAGACCTGTCAGGTCGTCCACGACCTGACAGGTCTTTTTGATCAAAGTTTTTACATTGATTGCACCGATAGCTAAAGTTTTGTTGTATAATCCCGCATCAAGAGGTGCGCAATGGACAACCCAACCTTCGCCCACGGCTACGCCCTACTCATCGCCGTCAACGAAAACCAGATTCCCAACTACGCCCTGCCGACGGTGGCCAAGGACGCCACGGCCGTGCGCGACGTGCTCATTCATCCGGAGCGCTGCGCCTACGCGGCCGAGAACGTGCGCCTGCTGCTGGGCCGCGATGCCACACGCGACGGCATCCGCGGCGGGCTGGCCTGGTTGAAGGAGCGCATTGCCGCCGACAGCAGTGGCGATGCCACGGCCGTCTTCTTCTACTCCGGTCACGGCGCGTATAACCCCGACGACAACAGCTACTACCTGCTGCCCTACGATCTGCGCTCGCCGCTGGCCGATTCGCTCCTGCGGGCGGAGGACGTGGCGGCCGAGATCGAGGCGGTCCAACCGCGGCGGCTGCTGGTCGTGCTCGACTGCTGCCATGCGGGGGGCATGGGCATCAAGGGTGAAGACTTGCTGGCCGAGGGGGGGCTGCGCAAGTCGGCCGCGCCGGCCGAGGCGCGCCCGGTTGTCGCCCTGGCGCGCGGGCAGGGGCGCGCGGCGCTCAGCTCGTCGTCGGCCGCCGAAAGCTCCTACGTCCGCAGCGACCGGGCGATGAGCATCTTCACCTACCACTTCGTCGAGGCGCTGACCGGCCATGCCCAGGGCGAGGGCGCGACCGAGGTGCTGGTCAGCGACATTATGGGCCACGTCAGCCGCGCTGTGCCGGCCAGCGCCCGCGCCGAATACGATGCCGCGCAGACGCCGGTCTACCAGACCAGCGGCGAGAACTTCCCCGTGGCCCTGCTGCTGGGCGGCAAGGGCATCAGCAAGGGCGCGCCGCTGCCCAGCCCGATGGCCCCATTGCCGACCGTTGCCGGGCCGACGATCAATACCGGCGGAGGCGCGTACTTTGGCGGCCCTGTGACGGCCGCGGGCGATATCCAGGCCGGGCGCAAGACGGTCGGCGGCGACGAGATCAAGGGCAGCAAGTACGTCATGAGCGGCGACTTCCGCGGCGCGGTGCTCAACATCGAGTCGCAGTTGAGCAACGTGACCCAGTCGATCATGGCCTGTCTCTTATACACATCTCCGAGCCCACGAGACCGTACTAGATCTCGTATGCCGTCTTCTGCTTGAAAAAAAAAAAAAGATATGTATACATATACTGTGTTCTCTGACTCTATCACGATATCAGAGCCGAATCTACGTCACCACTCCACAACATCACATCAGCTCTACTTGTAACACGTCATAGATATACAGTGCTA
>CALLZA010000846.1 GCA_937858165.1 uncultured Ardenticatenia bacterium | reverse complement strand
TGTGTCGGTCTCGTGTGCTCGGAGTAGTGTATAATGGAACGGGTCTCCGTCCCTCCGCCGACGCTGTGGGGCAGCCCGGCCAGCAGCGCGGCAATTCGGGCCACGTTGCGGTTGTCTTCGCCGGCCTGGTTGGCGCAGCCGAAGTACACCTCTTCCACTTCGTTGGGATCGACGCCTGTCCGGCTGACGATCTCGCGGATGACCAGCGCGGCCAGGTCGTCGGGTCGCACGTCGGACAGGGCGCCGGCGTGGCGGCCGATGGCGGTGCGCACGCCGTCGATGATGACTACTTCTTGCATAGTGGGCCTCTTCGTTGCTGCCGGTCGCGGTTGTCGCCGCGATCGGCACGCGGATTTGGCTTAATTGTATCCCGTTCTGAGGATGCGCCCTCCAGGAAGCGGATCGATGGCCGTCGGCCATAATCAAACGCCCCCAGCCAAGGGTCTGGCCGGGGGCGTTTGGTTAAGTCAGATCAGCGGGTTCGGCCCGCGCGGGGGTCAACGACCGCCGGCGCATCCCGTTCCCGGCTAATCGCCATCGGGCCTACGGCCCCCAGGCGCGGATGCGAGCCACGTCCACGAACGCGCCGCGATCGACGATGCTGCCGTCGGTATAGAAAATGACCCCAAATTCGGCGCCCGGGTTGTCGAGCGCGTCAGCCAGATAGGGGTTGGTCTTCGAGTCCAACTGGACCAGACGCCACGTGTTGTTGGTGGAGCCGGTGTGGTAATCGCAGTACAGCATGCTGCCGTCCGGCGTGACGCAATAGAGGAAGTAGTCGTAGCCGTACTCGGAGTCGTTCATGAACTGGAAGCGGACCTGAACCCGGCGCGCCCCTTGCAGGTCCATCGCGTAGAAGGCCCCCGACAACATGTTGTCATCGTAGTAGGGATTGACCAGGGGGTTGTTGTTATACCCCGCCGCGTAGAGGCTCTGGTTGCCGCGCTTGGCCTTGAGCGTGGTCGAGTCCCAGCCAACCGGGCTGCCAAGTTCAAAGAAGTTAAAGCCGTCGGCGTTGCCGCTTGTGGAGGGCCAATTGGGCGCCTCAAAGCTGGTATTCAGCAGTCCGTAGACGGCCAGGGGCAGGATGCCCTGAGAAGCCGCCGCGCGGGACGCGGGCGCGGCCATGCCTTCGGGAGCATTGCCTTTCCCCGGAAGCTGGGCGCGGAGCTGCGGGCCATAGGGCTGGGACATGTCGAGGACGACCCGGCCCGTCTTCTGCGGCTTGGCCTGGCCCTTAGCCATCGCCAGCGCCGGCACCATCGCCACCACGAGCAACACCAAAATCAAAACGACTAGTTTCGGTTTCATTGGTTCGTTCCGTATTTTTGTTCGCACTCAAAGCACGCGGTCAACATCAGCACGAGATCAAGACCAAACAGCTTGAAAACGCCCGCAGAGCGTTCTGGGATGTCCCATCATGGCATAGGCTTGCCTCCTGACCGGTACCGGTCTATTTTGATTACGCAATGGCGAACTCGGCACGAAACGCCGGAGGCACTCGCTATCTGGAGCAGTACGGGGGGGTATGAGCAGCTATGGATTGGCGGGCGCGATGGAACCCAACTCCGGCGACTATTTATAGGGTAATCAGCCAGAGAAGAGTTGTCAATCGGCTATTGCGCCCGGACAGTAGCCACATTAGTTGACATACGCAAGTAAATTCACCCGGCAGCCACTACTCGTCTGGTTTAACATTACTTGGGTGAAATAAAACAGTTCCCAACCAGATATTGGTCGGGAATGGATGAATGATACTACCTAGACGATTGCGGCGGCGGCGGAGACAGGCGCGCCAGAGTAAACGCGGGCGCGGAGTCAACAGACTCCGCGCCCGCTACAATCGTCATGAGACGAGTGCGCGTCCCCAGACGCGAGACCGCGCACCCTTAAACGTTAGGCCTACGGGCCCCAGGCGCGGATGCGCAGCACGTCCACGAACGTACCCGTGTCAACGATGCTGCCATCAGTCATGAAGATGAAGGCAAAGGACGCGAACGGGGAGCCGAGCATGTTGGCGTAGATGGGGTTGTTCTTCGAGTCGAGCGTGACCAGACGCCACTTGCCGTTGGTCGAGCCGGTGTAGTATTCGCAGTCGTACGAGATGCCGTCGGCCGAGCCGCAATAGAGGAAGGCGTCGTATCCGTACTCCGTGTCGGTCCGATGCTGGAAGCGGACCTGAACCCGTTGCGCCCCCTGCAGGTCCATGTCGGTCCAGGCCCAGGAGTACATGTCGTTCTCATAGAAGGGGTTGCTGTACGGATCGTTCCACCAGCCGGCCGAATAGAAGCTGTAATCGCCACGCTTGGCCATATAGTCGGTGGCGTCCCAGCCGACCGGGCTGAAGCCGCCCTCATAGAAGCTCCAATTGCCGGTGCCGTTCTCGAAGCTTTCATTCAGCAGGCCGTAGACGGCATTGGGCTGAATGGCGTTCCCGCCACGCGGGGCGGACAGGTTCACCATGTGCGCCGCGCGGGGCCCCTTGGCGCCAACGCCCAATTGGGCGTCGAGCTGCGGGCCAATGGGCTTGCGGGCATCAATAACGACTGAGCCCGTCTTCGACGGCTTGGCCCCACTGCCAGCCATCACCAGGGCCGGAACCATTGCAATCAGCAGCAACACAACCACAAGGACAATCAATTTGGCTTTCATCGTTTCGTTCTGTGCTCTCACTAGGTTATGAAGACGACAATGTTGCTCACCAGGTAGGAGCGCTGCTACGGTTGGGCGCTAACCGGGCCTGGCAGCTCTCGACCGACAGTCGATCGAGAGCCGGCGTGCTCGCCTCCGGCGCGCCAGAGTAAGCGCGGGCGCGGAGCCAACCGACTCCGCGCCCGCTACAATCGTCATGAGACGAGTGCGCGTCCCCAGACGCGAGAACGCGCACCCCTAAACGTTAGGCCTACGGGCCCCAGACGCGGATGCGCATCGCATCGACGAAGGTACCGCGGTCAACGATGCTGAAGTCGCTCTCGAACAGGAAGCCGTAGTAGGCGAACGGCGATTGCAGCATGCTGGCCAGGGTCGCATCGGTCTTCGAGTCGAGCTGCACCAGACGCCACGTGTTGTTGGTGGAGCCGGTGTGGTAGTAGCAGTCGTAGAAGAAGCCATCGGCCGAAGCGCACCAGTAGAAGCTGTCGAAGAAGAACTCGGTGTCGCTCTTGAACTGGAAGCGGACCTGAGCCCGACGCGCACCCTGCAGGTCCATCTCGTAGACGGCCCAGGAGTACATGTCGTCCTCATAGTACGGGTTGACGTACGGATCGTTCAGCCAGCCCGCCGAATAGAGGCTCTGCTGACCGCGCTTGGCCATGTAGTCGGTCGCATCCCAGCCGACCGGGCTAAAGCCAAACTCGGCGAATTGGAAGCCGTCGGCGTTGCCGATTGTGGAGGGCCAATTCGGCGCCTCAAAGCCCGTGTTCAGCAGGGCGTAGACGGCGTTCGGCTGAATGCCCGCGCTGGTCGCACGGGAACGGGCCACGAGCGGCGCACCCACAGCGCGCGGCCCCTTGGCGCCGACGCCGAGCTGGGCGTCGAGCTGCGGGCCGACGGGCTGCCGGATGTCGAGGGTAACCCGACCCATCTTCTGCGGCTTGGCCTGGCCCTGAGCCATCACCAGCGCCGGAATCATGGCCACCAGAAGAAGTACAACTACCAGAACCACCAATTTCGGTTTCATCGCTTTGTCCTATTCTCTCTAGTTGGTCTATCAAACATTGAGTCGTGACAAATCATGGAGGTACGCTCGCAGAGCGTTAGGGGTCATTGCATATGGTTACTATTCCTCCCTTACTTTCGCCATAGTACGGTTTACACAGGCCAAAGCTAGACCGGCATCGTCAGAACAGGAGAGAAATACGCTCTTAATTTGACATGTCGACCGTCAAGTCTAGTGTCAATTACCAAGAGCGATTTCAACGAGAGTAATTCCATCTTAATGAATAAAGCCGTTAGTGTCAATCGGCCATTTAGCCCGGTCTTTTTTCTTAGCATCCTGCTTTATCAAGATTAATACCTGAGCAAAATGACTTAGAAGTCTTGATTCATTGATGGCAAGCGTGAGCGTTATGGCCGAGGCCACCGAGGTGGCTCGCCGTCAGACAAGTCACTGGCGCGGGACAACCACGCCGGTGAACAAGCGACCACATGTTGATTGAACCTGGGGAACTGCCCCGTTCACTGCGCTTCTACCTCCTGACACCCATGCACCAGTAGCTGGACCCCCTATCCAGATGGCTCACAGATTCAATTGAGTGAACGGACTTCCGGAAAACGCTGCTCCCGGCACCCTCGACAACATGGGCAACAGTTGACTGGGGGGAGCAACTCTCTGCTAAGAGTGAATATTAGTTTAATAGACTTTTTGCCTATGTCAACAGGCAAAGGCCGTCATTTGACATGAGTTTTGGCCTCTGCAGAAAATCGAAGTTCCGCTAAGCAATTTGCAACTCCCTCTCCACCCTGTCTCTTATACACATCTCCGAGCCCACGAGACCGTACTAGATCTCGTATGCCGTCTTCTGCTTGAAAAAAAAAAACAACCATACCCTCGCTGCTCACTATATACATGATTATACACACAACTAACGACACACAGTAAGAGTCACTATATATAATAGTATATTCTGTCGAGGTAGAACGCGAGTCATCGTTAGCTAACCGCACTGTGGTATA
>CALLZA010000845.1 GCA_937858165.1 uncultured Ardenticatenia bacterium | reverse complement strand
GTCATGGCCTCCGAGGTCGGGGTGGTCGGCGTGCCGCCGGAGCGCGTGCGGCACAAGGGGGGGCTGCAACCGGGGCGGATGCTGCTGGTGGACACCGTCGCCGGGCGCATCGTCGCCGACGACGAACTGAAGGAGCGCATCGCCGCCGCCCGGCCCTACGGCGCGTGGCTGGCCGAGCACCTGCGCCCGCTGGAAGCGCTGCCCGACGCCGGCGACGAGCACGCCCCCGACCACGAAACCGTCACCGAACGGCAGCACGCCTTCGGCTACACCTTCGAAGACCTGCGCATGATCCTGGCTCCGATGGCCCGCGACGGCGTGGAGCCGCTCGGCTCGATGGGCGACGATACGCCGGTGGCCGTGCTGTCGGAACGGCCGCAGTTGCTCTACAACTACTTCCGCCAGCTCTTCGCCCAGGTCACCAACCCGCCCATTGACGCCCTGCGCGAAGAACTCGTCACCAGCAGCACCATGCTGCTCGGCGCCGAGGGCGACCTGCTCAACCCGCGGCCGGAGGACTGCCGCCGCATTCGCATCCAGTCGCCGCTGTTGACCAACGCCGAGCTGGCCAAACTGCGGGCGACGCGCGAGACCGGCTTCCGCGCGGCCACGCTGCCCCTGCTGTGGTCGCCGGGCGGCGATGGCGCGGCGCTGGCGGTGGCCGTCGAGAGCCTATGTGTCGCGGCCGACGCCGCCGTGGCCGGGGGGGCCAACCTGCTCATCCTGTCCGACCGCGGCGTGGGCCGCGCGGCCATGCCCATCCCGGCGTTGCTGGCCGTCTCCGGGTTGCACCAGCACCTCATTGCCGCCGGCACGCGCACGCTGGTCAGCCTCATCGTCGAGTCGGGCGAGCCGCGCGAAGTCCACCACTACGCCTGCCTCATCGGCTACGGGGCCGACGCGGTCAACCCATACCTCGCCTTTGAGACGATCCACGACCTGATCGCCCGCCGGCTGCTGGCCACTGACTACGACGTGGCCGTGCGCAAGTACCTGAAGGCGTCGGCCAAGGGCGTCGTGAAGACCATCTCCAAGATGGGCATTAGCACCGTGCAGAGCTACCACGGGGCGCAGATCTTCGAGGCGCTGGGGCTGGGCCGGGCCGTCATCGACCGCTACTTCAGCGGCACGCCGACGCGCATCGAAGGGGCCGACCTGGACGTGCTGGCTCACGAGGCGGCACAACGTCACGCCGCGGCCTACCCCGCCCGCCCGGCCAACGGCCACACGCTGGAGGTCGGCGGACGCTATCAGTACCGCAACGGCGGCGAGTTCCATCTGTTCAATCCCTCCACCATCCACAAGCTGCAACACGCCGTCCGCAGCGGCGACTATGCCGTCTACCAGCAGTACGCCGCCGAAGTCCACGACCGGGAGACGCACCTGGCCACGCTGCGGGCGCTGCTGGGGTTCAACTTCGCCGCCGAACCCGTGCCACTGGATGAGGTCGAGCCGGTTGAGGCCATTCTGCGCCGCTTCAAGACGGGGGCCATGTCCTACGGCTCCATCAGCCAGGAGGCGCACGAGACGCTGGCCGTGGCCATGAACCGCATCGGCGGCAAGAGCAACACCGGTGAGGGGGGTGAAGACCCGGCTCGCTACCTGCCCGGCGACGACGGCGACAGCCGCAACAGCGCCATCAAGCAGGTGGCCAGCGGCCGCTTCGGCGTCACCATCGAGTATCTGACCCAGGCCCAGGAGATTCAGATCAAGATGGCCCAGGGGGCCAAGCCGGGCGAGGGCGGGCAATTGCCCGGCCACAAGGTCTACCCGTGGATCGCCCACGTGCGCCACTCGACGCCCGGCGTCGGCCTTATCTCGCCGCCGCCCCACCACGACATCTACTCCATCGAAGACCTGGCCCAGCTCATCTACGATCTGAAGAACGCCAACCCGGCGGCGCGCATCAACGTCAAGCTCGTCTCCGAAGTCGGCGTGGGCACGGTGGCCGCCGGCGTGGCCAAGGGGCACGCCGACGTCATCCTCATCAGCGGCCACGACGGCGGTACGGGCGCGTCGCCGGTGTCGAGCATCAAGCACGCCGGGCTGCCGTGGGAGTTGGGGCTGGCCGAGACGCACCAGACGCTCGTCCTCAACAACCTGCGCAGCCGGGTGCGGTTGGAGACGGACGGCCAACTGAAGACCGGCCGCGATGTGGTCATCGCTGCGCTGTTGGGGGCCGAGGAGTTCGGCTTCGCTACCGGACCGCTGGTGGCGATGGGCTGCATCATGATGCGTGTCTGTCACCTGGACACCTGCCCCGTTGGCGTGGCCACGCAGAACCCGGAACTGCGCCGGCGCTTCACCGGCAAGCCGGAGGACGTGGTCAACTTCATGCGTTTCATCGCCCAGGACGTGCGCGAGCACATGGCCGCGCTGGGCGTGCGTACGCTGGATGAGCTGGTTGGCCGCACCGATCTGCTGGCCGTGCGCCAGGAGTTGGCCCATCGCAAAGCGGCCGGTCTCGACCTGTCGCCGCTGCTCTATCGGCCGGACGTGGGGCCGGAAGTCGGCCGCACCTGCACCCAGGCCCAGGATCATGGCTTGGAGCAGAGCCTTGACTGTACGATGCTGCTCGACCTGTGCGCGCCGGCGCTGGAGCACGGCGCGCCGGTCGAGGCGACGCTGCCCATCCGCAACGTCCACCGCACTGTGGGCACACGGCTGGCCGGCGAGCTAACCCGCCGCCACGGCCCGGCCGGGCTGCCCGAAGACACCGTCCGGCTGACCTTTCAGGGGTCGGCCGGGCAGAGCTTCGCCGCGTTCCTGCCGTCGGGCGTCACCTTCCGATTGGAGGGGGACGCCAACGACTACGTCGCTAAGGGGCTGTCGGGCGGCAAGTTGATCATTGTGCCGCCGGACGGATCGACCTTCGCGCCGGAGACCAACATCATCATCGGCAACGTGGCTTTCTACGGTGCGACGGGCGGCGAGGCTTACATCCGCGGCATGGCCGGCGAGCGCTTCGCCGTCCGCAACAGTGGGGCGACGACCGTCGTCGAAGGCGTGGGCGACCACGGCTGCGAGTACATGACCGGCGGGCGTGTGGCTGTGCTGGGGGCGACGGGGCGCAACTTTGCCGCCGGCATGTCGGGCGGCATCGCCTACGTGCTGGACGTCGACGGTCGCTTTGCCGCGCGCGCCAACAGCGATATGGTCGATCTGCTGCCGTTGGACGACGCCGACACGCGCGAGCTCAACGACATGGTCTGGAAGCACGCGGTCTACACCGGCAGCACCGTCGCCTGGCATCTGCTGGCGGAGTGGGACACGGCGCGAGAGCGCTTTGTCAAGGTGCTGCCCAAGGATTACGGCCGCGTCCTGCGCGCCCTGGCCGAGGCTGAGGCCGCCGGCCTCTCCGGTGACGAAGCGGTCATGGCCGCCTTCGAGGCCAACCGGCGCGATCTGGCACGGGTAGGAGGAAACTAAGAGGAATGATCCGCAGATTGGGCAGATTGGGCAGATTTCAGAGCCTCACGCAAAGATCGCAAAGGGCGCCAAGAACGCAAAAAGAGTGTTCTTCTTAGCGCTCTTGGCGTCCTTTGCGATCTTTGCGTGAGGTCTTCTTTCTTAATCTGCCAAATCTGCGGATCAATATCTTCTGATAAGCATTATGAGCAAAATCACCGGATTCATGACCTTTGCCCGCGAAGCGCCGGGGGAGCGGCCGATTGCCGAGCGCGTCGGCGACTGGCAGCCGATCCACCTGCACCTGCCCGACGACCGGCTGCAAACGCAGGCCGCCCGCTGTATGGATTGCGGCATTCCGTTCTGCCACAAGGGGCAGACGCTGGCCGGCATGACCACCGGCTGCCCGATCAATAACCTCATCCCGGAGTGGAACGACCTCATCTACCGCGGCCTGTGGCGCCAAGCCTACGACCGGCTGGCCAAGACCAACAACTTCCCGGAGTTCACCGGCCTGGTCTGCCCCGCGCCGTGCGAAGCGGCCTGCACGTTGGGCATCTCCGACCCGCCGGTGACGATCAAGAGCATCGAGTACGCAATCATCGACCGCGCCTTCGACGAGGGCTGGGTGCGTCCGGCCGCGCCCGCCCGCCGCACCGGCAGGCGCGTGGCCGTCATTGGCTCTGGGCCGGCCGGGCTGGCCTGCGCCGACCAGCTCAACACCGTCGGCCATGAGGTGACCGTCTTCGAGCGCGCCGACCGCGTCGGCGGGCTGCTGATGTATGGCATTCCCAACATGAAGCTCGACAAGGCGCTGGTGGAGCGGCGAGTGGACGTTTTGCGAGCCGGGGGGGTGCGCTTCGTTACCGGCGTCAGCGTGGGTGAGGACGTGACCGCCGACGCGTTGCGGCGTGACTTCGACGCTGTCGTTCTCTGCACCGGCGCGACGCGACCGCGCGACCTGAACGTGCCCGGTCGCGAACTGGGCGGCGTCCACTTTGCCATGGATTTCCTGCGCGGCAACACGCGGCATCTGCTCGACGCCTGTCTCTTATACACATCTCCGAGCCCACGAGACCGTACTAGATCTCGTATGCCGTCTTCTGCTTGAAAAAAAAAAACAACATCACACCAAAAACCTCATCACACTCTCACGATATAACAGCAAGCACAGAAAAAATCTACCATCAACGATACTACCATCATAATGAACTATACGTCAGAATCACAAGCTAAACTCTCCACTACATCCAAACCATA
>CALLZA010000844.1 GCA_937858165.1 uncultured Ardenticatenia bacterium | reverse complement strand
TTTGCTGCTAGTGGTCTTAGTCACTTGTCCTCATGCGTATACCAGTTGTGTTTTTTTTTTTCAAGCAGAAGACGGCATACGATATCTAGTACGGTCTCGTGGGCTCGGAGATGTGTATAAGAGACAGCGGCCACACCTGGGCATCGGCGCCCACGATGAAGTCGATGAGGACGGGCCGATCGTTGATCTCGCGCGCCTTGGCGATCGTCTCGGCGACCTCGAACTCGCCTGGAACGTGGGCGCCCGCGCGTGCCTCGTGAAAACGGGCTACGGGCTTGGCGAAATCCAGTACTGGATGTCCGGCTGGAAGCGCCAGCCCGACCTCATCGCCGAGAACGCCCTCGACGCCGCACTTCAGATCATCGAGTCTCACTGATGAAGCCCAGCCGAAGCCGCCTGCTCGAAGTTGTCGGCTCGTTCCAGGGGCGGCGCATCGCCGTGGTCGCCGACCTCGTGATCGACGAGTTCCTGAATGGCCGCGTCGAGCGCATCTCCCGTGAAGCGCCGGTTCTGATTCTTCAGTTCGAGGGCTCCGATCTTCGTCTCGGAGGCGGCGCCAACGCCGTCCACAACATCAAGACGCTGGGCGGCGAACCTTTCCCCGTGGGTTTTGTCGGAAACGACGCGACCGGCCGCGCTCTCGTCGGGCTGCTCAAGCGAAAACGGATCAAGACCGTGGGCGTGGGCCGTGCCGCGGGCGGCGGCGGTGTTCAGCCCATCAGCCGCCGCCTCCAGCAGCACGTCGACCCCGCGACGCCGCGCCAGCCCCACGACGGCCGGGTCGCAGGTGACGACCAGCGTGCGATGGATGCCCGGCGTGGCGCTCAGGGTCAGCAGCAGGTTGTCGAGGAAGCGGCCGATGAGGTCGGCCCGCTCGTCGGCGCTGAGCAGATGGGCCAGGCGGCGCTTGCTGTCGTGGAGGTGCTTGACGGGGATGATGGCAGTGGTGAACATGGGTCAAGCCATTATACCCGAACAAAACGCAAGTGCGTCTAGTAGGGATAGGTGCAACCGTCGCGATCTCGCCGTCGAGCCAGTGGTAGACGAACCGAGGCCAGCGCCCAGCCTTCCACAGCACCCACGCTCGCGGCCCTGACGGTCGTGGGCGAAGCCGCGCCCTAGGCTCCTTGTCCCACGCCACTCCCTAAAACCCGACTTCAACTGATGACAACCGGCTCATGACAGCGCCTGTTGCCGCGCCTACACTGTTCTATGGCAGGAGCCTGAAACGCCGGTGGGGGAGCCTGCTATTGGCTGTGAGAGCTTGGCTTTTTGGGAGATAGATGAACCATGATGCAAGGAGCAGTCGTTACTCTAGACAGGGAAACCGTTGATCGTCTTTCGGCAGGACTCCAGGGCGATCTCATTACGCCCGATGACGCGGGCTACGATGATGCTCGCACTCTCTACAACGCCATGATTGACAAGCACCCGGCGCTGATCGTCCGTTGTGCCCACGCGGCTGACGTGGCGGCGGCCGTGGCCTTTGCCCGCCAGAATCAGCTGGACGTAGCCATTCGTGGTGGCGGCCACAACGGGGCCGGACTGGCGATGGTTGACGACGGGCTGGTCATCGATCTCTCGCCGATGAAGGCCATTCACGTCGACCCCGCGGCGCGCACCGTTCGCGTGGCGGGCGGCTGTACCTGGGGCGAGGTCGATCAGGCGACGCACGCCCACGGCCTGGCGGTGCCCAGCGGCATCATCTCTACGACCGGCGTGGGCGGTCTGACGTTGGGCGGCGGGCTTGGTTACCTATCGCGCGCCTATGGCCTGACGATCGATAACCTGCTGGCCGTGGATGTCGTTCTGGCCGACGGGCGACTCGTGACCGCCAGCGAGGACGAAAACCCTGACCTCTTCTGGGCCGTGCGCGGCGGCGGCGGTAACTTCGGCGTCGTCACCTCCTTCCTGTTTCAGGCCCAGCCCGTCGGCACGGTCTATGGTGGCCCGATCATCTGGCCCATTGACCAGACGGAGACGATCCTGCGCTGGTATCTGGACTTTATCGCCGACGCGCCGGAGAACATCTCCGGCTGGTTCGGCATCCATCGCGTGCCCACCGGTTCGCCCCTGCCGGCCGAGCTGCATAGCGCCCACGGCTGTGTGATCACCTGGTGCTACACGGGGCCAATGGAGGCCGCCGAAGAGGTCTTTCGCCCCATTCGCGCCCTGGGGACGCCGGTGCTTGACCTGGCCGGCCCCCTCCCCTTCCCGCAGCTCCAGAGCATGTTCGACCAGATTTACTATCCGCCGGGCTTGCAGTGGTACTGGAAGGCCGACTTCTTCAATGAGGTCAACGACGAAGCCATCGCCCTGCATCTCAAATTCGGGTCGAACCTGCCCTCCGAACTGTGTACCATGCACCTTTATCCCATCAACGGCGCTGTCCAGCGCGTGGACCGGACGGCCACGGCCTTCAGCTACCGCGACGTCACGTTCGCCCAGGTCATCGTCGGCGTCGATAGTGACCCGGCCAACGTCGACCAAGTCACCCAGTGGGCCAGACAGTACTGGGCGGCGCTCCACCCCCACTCCGCCGGGGGCGCTTACGTCAACATGATGATGGAAGAGGGGCAAGATCGTGTCGAGGCGGCCTATCGTGACAATTACCGGCGCCTGGTGGCTGTGAAGAACAGGTACGATCCGGACAACCTGTTTCACATCAACCAGAACATCAAGCCCGACGCGCCGGCTGGCTAGCGTCCTGTGCCCTGGTCTGGGGCGTGGAGCGGCCCGTAGCCGCTTAAGGCGCTTAGCCGCTTTCGCGCCCCAGCCCGGCCTCACGCGCCAGGACGATGGCCTGGGCGCGGCTGTTGACGGCCAGTTTGCTGTAGATGTGGGAGATGTGATTGCGGACCGTCTTGGGCGTAAGCACCAGCACCGTGGCAATTGCCTCATTGCTCCTGCCCCGCGCAACCAGTTCTAGAACTTCCAGTTCACGCGAGGTGAGTTCCGGGAACAGGCGCGGCGCGCCGGCCGCCGGGCCGTCTTCTTGCCCTGTGCCCAGGAAGGCGTGGACTTCGGCCAGGAAGCGCGTCCAGGCCGGCTCGCTTTCCAATAGGATATGGTTAGGGCTGTCGAGGGGCACAAAGCGCGCCCCGGGGATGAGCGCCGCCAGCAGCCGCCCCTCCTCAAAGGGCACGCCGGCGTCGGCACGGCCGTGCAACACCAGCGTCGGGACGGTCACTTGTCGCGCCAGATCGACCGCGTCGATCTGGTAAAATGCGCGCTCCATCGTTGCGGCATTTTCCGGTGTGGCCGAAATGCGCGCCAGTTCGTTAAGCCACTCCTTTTGCGCTTCTGTCCCTTCCGGTATCTGCATCGTCGTAAACAACTGGCGAAAGGCAGGATTTTCCTGGCCCCAGCCGATGCGGATGGCGTTGATCATGGTCTCCGCCTGCAGCAGCTCTTCTTCAGTCAGATTGCGATTGAACCGGCCGCGCGCGTAACCCCCATAAAGAATGAGATGGCTGACCTTCTCCGGATGCTTGACAGCGTAGGCCACGGAAACGGACGCGCCCTGCGAGATGCCCAGCAGCGGGAATCGCTCCAGCTGTAGCGCCTCGACGACAGCCTCAAGGTCTTGCACCCAGGCTTCGAGCGAGTACTCCGTCACGTCCCAATCGGACAGACCACAGCCCCGCTCATCGTAGCGTACCAGCGTGTGATGTTCGGCCAGGCTCTCCAGCCAGGGGCGCCAGACGGGACCGTTCCAATCGTGTTCCAGATGCGTGAGATAGTTGGCGGCCTTGACCAACGGAGGGCCGCTGCCTACGGTGGCGTAGGCGATGCGCGTGCCGTCGGCAGAACGGCAAAAGCGAATTTGCTGATGCAGGGGCCGGACGTCCGTCATGGTTGCAGTGTAACATACTTGAAATCAGTTCAGTTGATTAATTCATTCACGAACCCCAACACCTCCCCCGCCAACCGCTCCCGCCCGGCCGCGTCGCTCATCACCGTATCGGTGCACAGCAGCGCCAACCCATCCTCGGCGGCCATGCCCGCGTCCTGCTGATCGTAGACGAAGCCGTCAATCAGGTGGCCATAGTAGCCGGCCACGGCCGCCGCCGACGCCTCCAGCCCTAACTCGCCCATCATCTTGGCCGCCGGCCCCTTCAGCGCCTGCCCGGCAATGATGGGCGAGACGGCCACCACCGCTCGCGGCACGTCCTCGATCAGCGCCCGGATGGGGTAGACGTTGAGAATGGGGGCAATGCTGACGAACGGGTTGGACGGAGCGATGATCACTACGTCGGCCGCCTCCAGGACGCGGATGACGGCCGCCGTAGCCCGCGCGTCCTCCGGCAGGGCCACGCGCCGCACCACCGGCTGCCAGCGCTCGCGCACGAACCATGTCTGGAAGGGCAACACCTCACCGCCGTCGGTGACAATGAGCGTCGGCGCGGGCTGGTCGCACATGGGCAGCACCGCCGGGGCGATGCCGAAGCCGGCGCACAGGCGGCGGGTGACGGCCGTCAGCGACTCGCCTTCGTCCAGCCAGTGGCTGCGGGCCAGGTGGGTGGCCAGGTCGAGATCGCCCAGACGGAACCACGCCGGCCCGCCCAGCCGCGCTACCTCGTCCAGCGCCCGCCAGCTCTCCCCCGCCCGCCCCCAGCCCGTCTCGTCGTTGTTGACGCCGGCCAGCATGTAGGTGACCGTGTCCAGGTCGGGGCAGATGGTCAGACCCAGGTGGCGGAAGTCGTCGCCGGTGTTGACGACGACGGTCAGCCGGTCGGGCGGCAGAACGCGGGCCAGCCCATCGGCCAGCCGCGCCCCGCCGACGCCGCCGGCCAGCAGGACGACGCGAGGGAAGGAAGAGTCGGTAGTCATGGGTGAATTATCCGGCAGAAAGAACCGGTTGTCATCCGCTAAGGTTGCCGGCCAACCGAGTCGTCGCTATTCTCGTTCTATGGACGCCAAACAACCCGATGAGGACAGCGGCCGGTCGTCGGGCGCGCAATGGCCTGGCCAACGCTGGTGGCAAACGACGCAGCCGTCGAGCGGCGGCGAATGTCGCGTTGCCCCGCACGATGGCCTAGCATGTCCATCTTGTCTGCTCGGCAGCCTGTATTTCAACGGCCTTTTCCAATTAATCTGTGACAGTTGTGGACGCGTGGCCGAGGCGGGCGTCTTCACTTGATAGGTTCTGGCGCGGCCGTGGGCCGCGCGCTGTGGGCCGCAACATGTATCGTCTTTGTGCCGCAACCGCCTGGTTCCTCTTTACTGGAGCATTGCTGGCACTGGTCGGCTGCTCGCGCGGCGGGCCGCCAGCGGATGATCCCCTCCTGGCGTCGCGCTGGCTGCTAGTGTCGTTTCGCGACGGCAACCGCGACTATCCCGTGCCGACCGATTTCATCCCATATCTGGACATTGACGCCGACGGGATGTTGTTCAGCAGTAGCTGCAATAGGACATCCATGCGAGTCCATTTTGAACAGGGGAAAATCGAGTTTGAACCGGGGGTACTGGTTCTGCGCGGCGTTGGCTGTAGTGATGCCATCAGTCAGGCGGGGATAGACCTGGAGGACGCGGTGCCCATGTCGATGGATCGATGGACGAACTACAGCCTGCAAGGCGACGACCTGATCATCCCATTTGATGGCGGCGAAATCCGCTTCAGCCGCCTCATCCCACCCAATCCGGCCGGCCTGCGCGCCTTCCCGCTGCGACGAGCGCCAGACGCCGAGCCTACCTATGACGAGGGCAAATCGCTACAGCGCGGGCCGATCCTGCTGGAAGATGGCTGCCTGCGGGTCGGCGTCCCGAACAGCATGTTCACGAGCTATGTGATCGCTGTCTCTTATACACATCTGACGCTGCCGACGAGCGATCTAGTGTAGATCTCGGTGGTCGCCGTATCATTAAAAAAAAACAAATCACAGAACTAGACTATGCACACAGGAGACAACACGAGCAAATGCAACTCGAGAACACCTAATATGCGCGAGAACAAGTAAAGCACGAAGACAATCTGCGGAGTACAACTACCGAGGAGAAGTACAAATAC
>CALLZA010000843.1 GCA_937858165.1 uncultured Ardenticatenia bacterium | reverse complement strand
CGTTCTACGTCCATCTTGAGTTTGTTTTCTTTTGTGTATCTATGCGTTTCTTTTTTTTTTATTCTTGTTTTTTTTTTTAATGATACGGCGACCACAGAGATCTACCCTAGATCGCTCGTCGGCAGCGTCAGATGTGTATAAGAGACAGCTCGTGGCTCGTCGCGCGTCACTCGCCGCAGGTGTTCAACAAGCGGCTGGGAGAAAAGCCCCCGCCGGGCGATCTCGGCCCATCCTTCTGGGTGCGTCGCGCTTTCTGGCGTGCGGCGCTCCTTCTGGGTGGGCGCGTCGCACGGGGCGGCATCGGCCGTCGGCCGTCGCTCGCCACTCGTCACGCCGAAGTGCCGCCGAAGCTCCCGCAACCGTTCCTGGGCCGCCTGCACGGCCGGGCTGAGCACAGGCAAAGCACGGCCATCCGCAGGGGCAACCTGCGCGTTCAACGAATTCGGTTTCCTTGGCCAGGAAGAGCGGGGAGAATTACGAATTAGGAATTAGGAATGAGGAATCGGGAATCTAGAGTTCCGGTAATGAGCCGTATTCTGAATTCCTGATTCGTAATTCCTAATTCGTAATTCGTAACTGACCATGACCGCAATTGACACAGCGTGCCCCCTGTGGTATGCTCAGTCCTGGATAGAGTAGGCTTCCTTTGGGGACACAAAATCCCCCTCCCCATCAAAGGGGCGCTGTTTCGGGTTATGGCTCAGCCATGGCCCACGGCGTTGGCGGCGCCGATAAGCAGAAAGGAGGCCGTCGCTTTTTCAAGCGGCCCGGCGCAAGCTGGGCCGCTTTTCTTTGGAGGGCAGGATGTTTTTCCCGCCCTCTTCCTCACCTGGGCGGGAAAACCATCCCGCCCTCTTATCCGTATAACGTGAGTTATACGAACAGATGATCCACAGTATAATAAGACCACATTGCAATGTCAAGCAATCTATAGGCTATAGATTCCAATTTAGTGAGGTCTACTTGGTTACCTCTGCTGATTGACTCCACTGCACCCTGTACAAACAGATTCTGATCCTGTATACTACGGATAGAGTATGTGGGATGAGGATTGTACAATGGTCGAAAGCCTGCTCGATACCGATTTAAGCCGCTACAAGCCCGACTGGGAGCGACTGGGCGTGGTGGTGCCGCCGTTCACCATCGAGGCCGACCCGCGCTTCATGTACCTCTCGACCGAAACGCGCCGCGCTCTGGCCAAGGTCAGCTACATGGTCGAGGCGGGGCAGGGGGCGTCGGTTGTCGTCGGCGAGGTGGGCACGGGCAAGACGACCCTGGCCTCGTGGTTCCACAGCCGCTACGACCGCCGGCCGGACTTCGTCGCGGCGCGGGTCGATGAGCCGCCCAAGAAGAGCGGCCTGCTGCTGTTGCGCCGCATCGCCGCCGAGTTCGGCGTGCGCACCCGCCGCGCGACCGAAGACCAACTCAACGAACTGCGCGACTTCCTGACCGAGACGACGGCCCGCAGTGTCTTGCCGCTGGTCATCATCGACGAGGCCCACGAGTTGGAGCCGGAGCAGTACAAGGAGTTGCGCCGCTTGCTGAACTTCCGCGACCCTCGTGGCGGCAAGGCGTATCAGGTGATCCTGCTCGGCCGCCCCGAACTGGACATCAATCTGCGCGGCTCGAAGGATTTCAACGACCGCGTGGCCACCCGGTCGTCGCTCGACCCGTTGGCCCCCGACGACACGGCGGCGCTCATCGAGTACCGGCTGCTGGCCGCCGGGCGCGAGAACCGCATGCCGCCGCTGTTCCTGCCCGACAGCATCCTGCCCATCTGGCGCGAGACGCGCGGCTATCCGCGCTCCATCTGCCTGCTGTGCCTGCACCTCTGCCTGGAGCTGTTGGCCACCGGCGGGGCGCAGATCGACGGGGCGTTTGTCGATCGCTTCCTGGAGACGCATAGCGGCTATCGGCAGGCGGAGTGAAGATAATTAGGAATTACGAATTAGGAATGAAGAGCTCACGCACTAAGAGGGTAAAGGACGGAAAGAAGATCTTTTGTCTTTCCTTCCTTTGCGCCTTTGCCCCTTTGTGCCTTTGCGTGAGCTCCACTACGGCATTATGAAAGCGGATAGGGCCAAAGAGCGGCCGAAGGACAAGGCCGAACCGGACGAGCAGAAGGTCAGCACGCTGAAGGAGTTGCTGCGCGACAAGCCGAAGCGCGGCCGACCGCGGCGCATGGTGGCGCGGCAGAACGTCTACGTCGCCCTGCGGCCGGAGCAGAAGGCCCTGATGGCGGCGCTGGCGACGCGGCTGCCGGTGGGGTTGGGGCGGCCGGACGTGCCCGACCTGGCCGTGTCGATGCTGACGGTGCGTATGGAGGCGCTGCGGTCGGCCGTCGCCGGGCGCACGCGAGAGATTCCCGAGGGCGTCACCGATCTGGAGTCGCTTTACCTGCTGTGGGACGTGGCCCCGCCGGAGCAGTGGTCGGTGGTCAGTGGTCAGTTGTCAGTCGCCAGTGGTCAGTCGGGCTCCAGCAGCGGCCAGCGCGCGTCCGGCCGCAAACGCGCTGCGGCCGACCGAGCCGTGACCGAGCCGGAGAGCGGCGAGCGGTGGACGAGTATTCGCCTGTCGCCCCAGCAAGTGCTCGAGCTGGGGCGGCTACACGGCACGCTCAACGCCGCCTTTGGCGCGGGGCGCAGCGAGGTGTTCGGGTTGGCGTTGGCCCTGCTGGCGCAGTTTTTGGAGCGTCACCCGCTCACCGGGGCGGAGATGAGCCTGGCCGACGTGCGTGAGATGATCTTCCGGGAGTAGGGCGGGGTGCCTTTTCCCGCCCACAGTTGCTTGCCACTGATCGACCACGACACGGTCAAATAGCGTGTCCCTCCTGTCCAATCCGATGACAACCGCCACGAATTCGTTGTGAGTCACTCATAACAAAATCCCTCCTGCCGATATTCCTCTTCGCATAGTATTCATAAGCCTGGTTTGTCATCATGCACCACCGAAAATACCGGAGTGGAGCGTTGCTGCTGTGGTGGTGACCAATTTGCGCGCTGTTTGGAGCAGTGGCGCGCCATCGGACATTGATTCCGCCTCTATGTGGGGCAGAGCACGGCATGAACAAGGATCGAATGCGGGTTCAGGGTGAGGTTCGGCCGCGCGACCGAGTGGCGTCTTGACGGCGCGGAGCTTTAGACAAGCGCCTCAAGGTCTTTCAGATGCCCCTCGCGATGCAGCGACCGATCCAGCCGCATGAACACCTTCCCCTCGGCCATGGCCTGCTCGATGGCCGCGGTCAGTTCCGGCGATAGAGCGGCCACCGCGGCGTCT
This sequence comes from uncultured Ardenticatenia bacterium, assembly GCA_937858165.1. Taxonomy (GTDB): domain Bacteria; phylum Chloroflexota; class Anaerolineae; order Promineifilales; family Promineifilaceae; genus Promineifilum. The sequence goes on along the minus strand of CALLZA010000843.1, from coordinate 246 downwards.
GCCTCGCCCGCCGCGGCCAGGCACAACTCGGCCGCCGCGCGCGGCGCCAGCGCGGCCAGGAGGGGGGCCAGGGCTGTCTCTTATACACATCTCCGAGCCCACGAGACCGTACTAGATATCGTATGCCGTCTTCTGCTTGAAAAAAAAACAATAGGCCACAGACAGCACATCAATGACAACTCGGTGAGCGACATCTAGAGTAGACACAAAGATCATACTAGCTAGCGGCAGAACGACGATGCCTAA
>CALLZA010000842.1 GCA_937858165.1 uncultured Ardenticatenia bacterium | reverse complement strand
CGTGCGTCCTCGGCCGTGGCGACACAGACCTTGTGTCGTGTTGTGTTTTATCGTTGGTCATGATGAAGGGATGTAACGATTGGAGTGGCGGAGTGGTGAGAGCCGCGTTGCGTATCCTGTGGTTTGCTACTCGGCTTCCTGTAATCGATTTCCCCGATCGGCCAGCGCATCGGTCAGCGACGGGCGCAGGGGGATGGTCGGCGGCCAGCCGGTATCAGCGGCGATTTTGGCGTTGCTGCCATAGAGGCAGGGTGTGTCCACCGAATTCAGGCGCGATGCGTCCGTCTCTACTGTCACAGCCACCCCGGCCAGTTCTATGAGTGTATCCAGCAAGTGGCGGACGCTGACCGGCCGCCCTGAGCAGATGAGATACGCCTCGCCCGGTCGTCCAGCCTCCGCCAGTCGCAAGTAGGCCGCGGCCACGTCACGAACGTCGGTGAAGTCGCGCTCCGGCGACAGGTTGCCGACGCGCATGCTCGCCGGCTGACGGCCGAGGCGAATGGCCGCCAGTTGCGCGGCGAAATCGGGCACGACGAAGCCGCGTGCTTGGCGTGGGCCGATGTGGTTGAACGGCCGCGCCTCGACCACCGGCAACCCATAGCGCCCCCAGTAGACGCGCACCAACTCCCCGGCAGCCAGCTTGCTGACACCGTAGGGGTGGCGTGGCCGGGCCGGGCTGGCCTCGGTCAACGGCAACTCCTCCGATCGTAGCTCGCCGTATATTTCCGCGCTGGTGACGACCACAACGCGCGGCCGGCCATAGGCCACAGCCGCGCGCAGCAAGTTGGCCGTGCCGCCGGTGTTGACGGCCAGCGTCTGCGCCGGTTCGTCCCATGAGCGCGCCGGGTAGGCCTGGCCGGCCAGATGGAAGATGAGGTCTGGCTGAGCTTCCTGGACGGCCGCGGCCAGCGCCGCCGGGTCGAGCAGGTCGCCCGCGACTGGCTGCACGCCAGGGTGCTCCGGCAAGCCCTGGTGGCTGGTGGCGGCGTGAACCAGCGCCCGGACCTCGTGCCCGTCAGCCAGTAGCCGCTCGACCAGATGAGAACCGGCAAAACCGGTTGCGCCGGTGATGAATACACGCATAAGGACACTCCAGATTAGCCGAACTCGCCCATCAGGCCCATTATAGCCGGGCACGGCCGAAACCCCACGCCATGTAGCGCGAGAGGCTTTTCCGTGCTTCTGGAGCGAGGAGCGCGGAAAAAGCAGCCCGCGCTACAATTAGGGCCTATTTGCCATCCACTCAGTCCACGCTATAATCACTTTCTGGCGGGAAGGTACGACGTTAATCGGCACGACGGCCTTCCGGCTGGGGCGACTTGCCCCGCAGTGAATTTCAACATGAAGCACGGAGGATAACCGCAATGCCCTTGACTGTGGCAGAGAAAGCCGAATTGATCGAAGGATTTGCGATGCACGATGGCGACACTGGTTCGCCCGAGGTGCAGATTGCGCTGATGGACAAGCGCATTCGCCAGCTTCAGGAACACCTGAACACCCACAAGCACGACGAAAGCTCGCGCCGCGGCCTGCTTAAGCTGGTCGGCAAGCGCCGCCGGATGTTGGCCTATTTGCGGAAGGAACACCCCGACCGCTATCGCGTCATCCTGGGCCGCCTGGGCCTGCGTCGCTAATCGAGTTTTTACGGGAATGAGGGCGAAGGTTGCTTCGCCCTTTCGTTAGGAGCAGACGGCGGCCGGGTTTAGGAATTGGGTATTGTCGCTTACGCTAATGGGGGCGTAGGAGCCAATCCCCAGTCCCTAACCCCTTCGCTGCTCCCCTTATAGGATAAGGCGGAATTCGACGCAAGGCGCGACAATTCAACACAAAGACGCAAGGACGCCAAGACACAGGGCAAGCAAATTGCCTCGCGTCCTGCGCTCTGGCGTTTTTGCGTTGAACTGTACTTTTGCGTCCGGCCGCCTTGGCGTTCATCGCTCAGTGTAGAAGGAAAAAAGAATGAATTCTGAATCAGTGTTTACAACCACGGTGGGCCGACATCAGCTCACCATCGCCACCGGCAAGCTGGCCGAGCAGGCGGGCGGGGCCATTACCCTGCGTGTCGGCGACTCGCTCTTGCTGGCCACGGCGACCATGTCGAAGAACATCCGCGAAGGGCTGGACTTCTTCCCCCTCAGTGTCGACTTTGAAGAGAAGATGTACGCCGCGGGCCGCATCCCCGGCGGCTTCTTCCGTCGCGAAGGCAAGCCGACCACCGAGGCCGTGCTGACCAGCCGCTTGACCGACCGCCCCCTGCGGCCGCTCTTCCCCGACGGCATGCGCAACGAAGTGCAGGTCATCGTCACCACCCTGTCGTCGGACAGCATCCATCTCCTGGACATCATGTCGGTCAACGCCGCCAGCGCCGCGCTGACCATCTCCGACGTGCCCTGGGACGGGCCAATCGGCGCGGTGCGCGTCGGCTACATCGACGGCCAGTTCGTCGCCGACCCGACCGTCGAAGAGATGGCCGAGAGCCAGCTCGACCTGCGCATGGCCGGCTCGCGCGACGCCATCATTATGGTCGAAGCGTCGGCCAACGAAGTGCCGGAAGAGATGATGGTGCGCGCCCTGGCCTTTGGCCATGAGGCGCTGCAACCGATCATCACCCTGCTGGACGAAATGCGCGCCGCCGTGGGCAAAGAGAAGCGTGAGCCGACCATCGTCGTCTCCGACGCCACCCTGGCCGAGAGTGTCAAGGGGCGCATCGCCGGCCGCATCGCCGACGTCATCGCCCAGACCACCGAGCGCGAAGCCCGCAACGAGGCCCTCGACGTCCTGCGTGACGAGGTCGTTGACAGCTTCCTGGCCGAGGACGAGACGACCGACCCCAAGGCCGTGCGCGAAATCTTCGCCAATGAGATCAAGAAGGCCGTGCGCCAGCGTATCCTCTACGAAGGCATTCGCCCCGACGGCCGCGACTACACGACCATTCGGCCGCTGTCGTCCGAAGTCGGCCTCAGCCCGCGCGCCCACGGCTCCGGCCTGTTCCAGCGCGGCCAGACGCAGGTGCTGTCCATCGTCGCCCTGGGCACACCGCGCGAAGCACAGAAGCTCGACGGTCTGTCGCCCGAGGACAGCCGCCGGTACATGCACCACTATAACTTCCCGCCCTTCTCCACCGGCGAGACGTGGCCCATGCGCGGCCCGCGCCGGCGCGAGATTGGCCACGGCGCGCTGGCCGAGAACGCTTTGCTGCCGATGATCCCCTCGGAAGCAGAGTTCCCCTACACCATCCGCGTCGTGTCCGAAGTGCTGTCGTCGAACGGCAGCACCAGCCAGGCCAGTGTCTGCGCCAGCAGCCTGGCGCTGATGGATTGCGGCGTGCCCATCAAGCGGCCGGTGGCCGGCGTGGCTATGGGCCTCGTCACCGACGGCACGAAGCACGCCATCCTTTCCGACATCCAGGGGCTGGAAGATCATCTGGGCGAAATGGACTTCAAAGACGCCGGCCCCAGGGACGGTATTACCGACCTCCCGATGGACATCAAGATCAACGACCCCGCCATGAACATCATGT
>CALLZA010000841.1 GCA_937858165.1 uncultured Ardenticatenia bacterium | reverse complement strand
GTCGGCGTCGTGTGTGAACGCTCTAGTGCCGCACAGTGTAGTGTGCGTTGATCAGATGTGACTGCGGAGTGGTGGCGTCGAGTCGTCTTTTTGTTTTTTTTTTCAAGCAGAAGACGGCATACGAGATCTAGTACGGTCTCGTGGGCTCGGAGATGTGTATAAGAGACAGCCGCCGATGACGCGGCACACGGCCGCGGCCGGGGGCGGGCTGGCGGCGGGGGCGGTCGTGGGCGCAGCGACCTCGGTCGTCGGCGATGGGTCGACCGCAGCGGCGGTTGGCGTGGCTGCCGGCGCTGGGGCCTGTCCGGTCGTCAGTGCGGCCACGGTCTGGGCCACGGCGATGGCGGCCACGGTCTGCTGTACCGACGTGCCGACTGCGTCGACACCGGCGGCCGTCGGCTGGACGACGGCAACCGTCGGCTCCTCGGTCGCCTGTTGCCCACCGCAGGCAGCCACGAGCATACTCATCGCGAATACTGCCGCCATCATGCCCTTCTTCGTCACCATCACCCACCTCCCTCCGTCGGCTGTAGCACCGCAATGCGCGGACGACACAACTGGCCGACAATGCGCTCGACCAGATAGGTGTCAAACGAAAACGCCTCGCCCTGCCGGACGCACTCGTTGTAGTAGCGCAGCGCCGTGTCGCGGGCCGACTGGGCCTCGTCGGCCGCGCCGCGCTCGTCCAACAGAAACGCCTTCCACTCATAGACGGAACCGAGCCCCTGATACGCCTGGCCGGGCAGGCGCGGATCGTTGGCCGTATCCAGCGCGGCGACGTCATCCTCCAGCGTGGCGATAGCCTGATCGATGAACCCCTCGGCTGCGGCCGGATCGCCACCCTGGAAGGCCGCCTCGGCCAGCAGGCGCAACGCAATGGCCCGGCCGACGCGGGCGATGCCGGCCACAGGCACGCCGTAGACGTCAATTTGCTCGCCGCGCAGGGCTACCGATGTGTACGTGTCGAGGGCCGCCTGGGTCTCGGCGCGCACAGCCTCCAGCGCCGCAGGGTCGTTCCCTTCGCCGCGCGCCTCGGCCTCGTTCAGCAACCGCTGGCCGCGGGTGAAGCGCACGCTGCCCAGCCCGATGGCGGCGCGGGGGTTGTCAGGGTTCAGGCGCAACGACTCGGTGAAAGCCACTTCGGCCGCGGCCAGTTGCGACTCGTCGCTGCCGGCGCGCTGGGCGCTGTAGAGATGTTCCTGCCCCAGGAAGTACTGGACGACATCAGACTCGGGCGCAAACTCGGCCGCACGCCCGAACGCTACCAGTGCCTCCACTTGATCGCCGAGTATCTCTTGCCGCAACCCCTCGCTCAGCCAGGCCAAGCCGGTAACCAGCGGCTCCAGCCTGTCTAAGGCCTCATCGCGCGGGTTGTTCGGGTCGAAGACGGGGATGTCGGTTGTGAACTCATGGACGCCGATCATCTGGGCAAAGTCAGCCTTATACTGCTGGCGTAGGTAGAAGCGCAACGTCAGCGCATTTGCGGCGCCCTCTGGGCGAATGTCGCCGTGGATGACCACGTCGGCATTGAGCGCCTCCGACGCCTCCGTTGGCGTCGTCGCTGGCAGCGGCGGGAGGCCCACCACGCCGATGGTTACGTTGTGGTCGCTCTCCAGCTCCGGGCTGTCGAACCACACCTGAACCTCCGGCCGGTCGGCGAACTCGGTTTCCAGCGCCTGGCCGATGTTGGTCGCCACCAGGCGGCCGCCGTCGCTTTCTACCAGCCGGCCGGACTCGTCCACCACGGCAAACTCGGCCACGGCGATGTTGAATCGACCACTCATGCGGTCGGGCGGGCGCAACGAGATAACGTCGAAGGCCAGCAACCCGGCCAGTACGGCCACGACCAGCAGCACGGCCGAGCCGACGGCCAGGGCGCGCTGCGTTGTCCTGGCGCGGGCCTCACGGGCGGCGGCAGCGCGGCTAGCATCGAGGAATTCGACTTCGGTCAGGCTGAGCGGGTCGGGCGGGTTAGCTGCCCACTCCAGTGTCTGGGTCAGCCGCGCGCCGCGATAGAGCGCGCCGGGGTCGTGGTCGAGCTTGAGCCAGTCGTTGACGTCCTGTGTCAGTTGGCGGTGGCGGATGAGCCCTTCACGGTCCTGGTCGAGCCAGGCGCGCAGTGTCGGCCACTCACGGATGAGCGCCTCGTGGGCCACCTCGACGACCTGGGTGTTGGTCGGCGGGACGAGTCCGGTGGTGATCAGGCGGGCATCAACCAGGATGCGCAGCACGGCGTCGAGCATCTGCGGGTCGGTGGCGCGGGTGATAAGCTCAGTGAACGGAGCGCGACGACGGGTGTCGGGCACGCTGTCGTCGGCGCTCTCGCCCAACTCCGTCAGGCGGACGAAGATGGCGCGGGCGATGGGACGTTGCTCGGGCGTCAGGCGTTGCTGGAAGATGGTCTCGGCCGTCTTGGCGATGGCCCCACGCACGCCGCCCGACTCGGCGTAGGCCGACAGGGTCATTGTCCGACCGCGCCGCCGCCGCCACGTCTCCAGCAGGGCGTGGGACAGCAGCGGCAGTGCCCCCGGTTCGTCGCCGGCGTCGTCGAGCATCAGCTCGACCAGCCCCTCTTGCAGCTTCCAGTCGCCGCGGGCCGCCGGTTCGACGATAACCCGAAAGAGTTCGTCGCGACGCATGGCCCCGATGTACTCCTGATGGCGGGCAATGAGGTCGCGTAGGCCGTCGTGCTCGGCGAAGCGGGCGTAGAAGTCGGCGCGCAGGGCCACGACGATGCTGATGGGGTTGTCGGCGGCTGGATTGAGGGCGGCGGCGAGGTTGTCGAACAGCGCCCGCCGCTCGGTCGCGTTGCGGGCCAGGGCGAAGACCTCCTCGAACTGGTCGATGACCAGCAACAGGCGCGGGCGCTCCTCAGCAGCCAGCAGGCGACGGGCCGCGCCGACCAGCGCGCCAGGGTCGGCGGCCAGTTGTGCCGCCAAGGCCGTCGCTGTGTCGGGCGGGGCGTCGCGGCCCACCAGGGCAACGGCCAGGGCGTCGAGTGGGTGGGCGGTGGGCGTCAGCAGGCGGATGGCCCAGCGGGTGGAGCCGGTGGGAGGCAGGCCGCCGTCGGCCAGCGGTTGGCCACTGCGCAGGGCGGGGATGAGACCGGCGCGGACGACCGACGACTTGCCGCTGCCCGACGCGCCGACGACGGCCAGGAAACGATCATCGCGCAGGCGGCCGACCAGCCGCGCCGTCAGCCGTTCGCGCCCCAGGAAGTGCTCGGCGTCGGCCTCGTCGAACGACTGAAGCCCCTTGTAGGGCGGGTCACCGGGCGCGGGCGGCTGTCCCTCCACATCTTGGGCCGCCGCCGCGCCGACGAACGTCGACTCAATGTTGACGATTGCCCCGCGGAAGTCGCCGGAGAGGTGATAGGTCTTGTCGCCGGTCGCGCCAGCCGCCGGTTGGTCGGGTTCAGTCATATTGCCTGGCAATAGTATACAAGGCCAGTCAATAGAATTAGGAATTACGAATTAGGAATGAAGAGTGGTGTCTTCATTCCTAATTCCTAATTCCTAATTAGACGATGATGTCGGCCACCGACTCAAACACCCGCGTCGGCTGGAACGGGAAGCGGCCGATGTCTTCGCGGCGGGTGACGCCGGTCAGGACAAGAATCGTCTCCATGCCCGCTTCCACGCCGCCCTTGATGTCGGTAGCCATCGTGTCGCCGACCATGATGGTGTCCTCGGAGTGCACGTCTAGGTAGTTGAGCGCGGTGCGCATCATCAGCGGGTTGGGCTTGCCGACGAAGTAGGGGGCGACGCCGCTGGCCTTTTCGATGAAGGCGGCCATTGCGCCACAGGCGGGCACGACGCCGCCGTCACCGGGGCCGCTGGGATCGGGGTTGGTGGCCATGAAGTGCGCCCCGGCCGAGACGAGGCGGATGGCCTTGGTCAACTGCTCCAGGTCGAAGCTACCCTCGCCCAACACGACGTAGTCGGGGTTCAGGTCAGTGATGACGTAGCCGATGCTGTGGATGGCCGAAGTCAGGCCGCTTTCGCCGAGCACGAAGGCGGTGCCTTCCCCCTTCTGGCTCTTGAGGAACCGGGCCGTAGCCATGGCGGAACTGAAGATGCGCTCCGAAGGCACTTGCAGGCCCATTGTGCCTAGGCGATAGGCAAGGTCAGCCGGGGTGTAGCGTGGGTTGTTGGTCAGCACGAGGAACTCGGCCCGGCGGTCGAGAAGCTGCTGGATGAAACCCTCGGCGCCGGGGACAACCGTGCGGCCGCGAAGAAGGACGCCATCCATGTCGATCAGGTAGTTCTTGGGTGTGGTCATGCGTTGTTCCGTCCTGAGCTAGAGCCAGAGAGATTATAGCAGATGTATCATTGTTTCCCGGTGTGTGTTATGGTAAGATAACCGCAACAGAAGAGGGGATGTCGCCTAAAGAGCGGAACCGGAACACGCGGCCGACGCCGGCGGGAAGTGCGCGGAGAGCCGGGCGCGCCGGATAGACCGAGTGAACGGTTCGACAAATCCAATCCACAGGATAGAAGCAGGTAGGTGACAAGAATGGACATGATTAACAAACGCCCCGGCTTGGCGGCACTGGTGGCATTCATCGCGGGGCTGCTCATCGGCCTCGTTGTGTTGGGCTGGTGGCTGTTCCCGGTGCAGTTTACCGGGGCCGACCCGGCGGCCCTTCTGCCGCAGTATCAGGCGGCCTACATCCGCAACGCGGCCGAACTCTACTCCTTCGACAACAATCAGGAGAAGCTGCGGTCCAGCCTGAGCGGGTGGGGCGGCGATGCGCTGGCCTGCGAACTGGCGCAAGCGTCCGCCGATCCCGGCGACCGGGCACGTCTGGTCGCCGCGGCGACCATCGTCAACGGCCAGGGCTGCACCGGGCTGGCCGCGTCGGGCGACACGGGCGTCGCCGGCACGCTGGCCCCCGACGTGGCGGCGACCGTGGCCACGGGCCAGGAAGCGGCCGACACCGGCGGCTCGAACCTGCTGCCGCTGCTGCTGTTGGGCCTGTTGCTCTTCCTGCTGCTGCTGGCCATTCTCTACGTCTGGAACCGGCGGCGGGCGCTGTTGGAAGGGGGCGAGGCAGGCGAGCCGGAGTATAGCCGCGCGGCCCCGGTCACCAAATCGACGCGCCCCAGCATGACTGGCGGCAGCAGCACGACGGCTGCGGCGGCGCCCGCCACGGTGGCCCTGCCCGCCGAGCCGATGGCGGTGCCCATCGCCCGCTTCCGCACGGCCTATACCCGCGGCCACGACACCTATGACGACGCCTTCAGCATCGAGAATGCTAACGGCGACTTCCTGGGCGAGTGCGGCGTGGGTATCTCCGAGACGCTTGGCGCGGCCGCGCCCAAGAACGTGACCGCCTTCGAGGTGTGGCTGTTCGACAAGAACGACATTCGCACCATCACCAAGGTGATCATGAGCGACCACGCTTTCTTCGACGACGCGCTGAAGGCCAAGCTGGCCCCCAAGGGGGAGCCGGTGCTGGCCCGCGAGAGCGAGACGATTGTGCTGGAGACGGCGACGCTGATCATCAACGCCGAGATCACCGAGTTGGACTATGGCGCGGCTGGCGACCTGCCCGACGCCAGCTACTTCGAGCGCTTCACCATCGAGCTGTCGGCCTGGGCCAAGGAAGGCGACGCGGCGGCGACGGGGAAGCCGGGTGAGGGTGAGGATTTACTGAGGTACTAAGCAGTGGGTCAGTAGGTCAGTCTTACGAGACTGACCTACTGACCTACTTCCTCACGCCCGCATATACGGGTCGTAGAGCTTCTGCCACTCATCCAGCGCGTAGCGGTCGGTCATGCCGGCGATGTAGTCGGCCACGACACGGGCGCGCGCGGCGCTCTCGTCCAACTGCTCCCGCGTCTCGCGCGGCAGCATGTCCGGCTCCTTCATATAGGCCTCAAACAGCCCGGCGATGAAACGCTCGGCCTTCATCTGCATCCGCACCAGCCGGTAGTGGCGGTACATCCGGGCGTAGAGAAACCCCTTCAGCGCCCGCACCCGCCCGCCGAACTCCGGCGAGTAGCTCACCACGTTCTGCGAATGCGCTTGCAGCTTCTCCGGCGAGTCGATGCTGGCCGCGGCCAGCGCGGCGCTGGTCTGGTTCATCACGTCGGTGACGGAGCGGCCGATCAACTCGCGGATGATCTCGTGCCGATGGAGCGACGAGAACGAGACACCCGGCCGCCAGCCCACGCTATCGCACAACTCGCGCCAGATGTCCAACTCCTCCAGCTCTTCGAGCGTAAACAGCCCGGCGCGCAGGCCGTCGTCGAGGTCGTGGGCGTCGTAGGCGATCTCGTCGGCCAGATTGGCGATCTGGGCTTCCAGCGAAGCGCGCTTCTCCGGCTCATAGGCCGCGGCTTCGCTGACGTCGTAGTCGGTCTCGTGCTTCAGCATCCCCTCCCGCGTCTCGTAGGTCAGGTTCAGGCCGGGGAAGTTGGGGTAGCGCCGCTCCAGCTCGGTGACGATGCGGTAGCTCTGGGTGTTGTGGTTAAAGCCGCCGTGGTCGGCCATGAGGGCGTTGAGGCTGTGTTCGCCGGCGTGGCCGAAGGGAGCGTGGCCCAGGTCGTGGGCCAGACAGATCGCCTCGGCCAGGTCTTCGTTGCCGCCCAGGCCGCGGGCCAGGGAGCGACCGAGCTGAGCGACCTCGATGGTGTGGGTCAGGCGAGTGCGGTAGTGGTCGCCTTCGTAAAAGACAAAGACCTGTGTCTTGTACATCAGGCGGCGGAAGGCGGTGGTGTGAATAATGCGGTCGCGGTCGCGGGTGAAGGCCGTGCGCGTGGCCGATTCGGGCTCCGGATGCTGGCGGCCGCGCGAGGCGGCGCTGCGCAAGCCGTAGGGAGCCAAGGTCATCGCTTCGATCTCTTCCAATTGCTGTCGCAGGCGTCTCATGGGGTACTACTCCTGTTGGACAAGACAGACCGGGCATGAATCACCACAAGCTATTGCCATGGGGCAGCACGGAGTGTAACATAATCTCAGACGCATCGCTATCGACCGTGAGGAGACCATGCCGGCAAAGCGTTCGGGCTGCGCTGTCAGTTGGCCCGTGCTGATCATCATCACCATCTTCGCCAGCCTGTTGGCGGCGGGGCTGTTCCTGGGCATTCCCTATCTGCAAGGGCGGCCGGAGTTTCCGCGCGGCGTCTACCAGCGGGTGGTGGAGGGCAATCCAATCCGGATTGAGATGGACCCCGATCAGGAAGTGTATCTGATCGGCCTGCCGGGCGAAGTGGACACGGGGACAGGCGGGCAGATCATCAGCCAGTTGCCGACGGTCACGCCGGCCATTGTCGCCACATGGACGCCGGTGCCGCCGACATTGCCGCCCGTTGTCCCCACCGTGCCACCTACCGCCACGGCCCGCCCCCAGGGGGGCTGCGTCACCTTCGTCAGCCACACCGTGCAGGCCGGGCAGACGCTATTCAGCATCTCGCGCCAGTACGTCACGTCCATCCCCCTGATGGCCCGCCACGGCATTTCGTCCACGTCGCTGACAACGGGCGCGGTGCTCAGCGTGCCCGTCGGCGACCCGGCGTGTTGCAGCGGCGGCTGGCGGCCGTACGTCGTCGAATCGGGGGAGACGTGGTTCGGCATCGCCCAGACGTGCGGCATCACGCTGGACACGCTGCTACAGGGCAACGGGGCCAATTCGAGCACGCCGCTCTTCATGACCCAGGTCATCTGCGTACCGTAAGAGGGATACAGAAAAAGCGTGGGCTTTCTCTGTGCCCCTCTTTATTGCCTAAGCATTCAGCAGCCCCATCACCGCCAGCGCGGCCAGCGTCAGGATGATGATGTTCAGCCACAGCAAGACGGCGATGATGATCCGCTGGGCGTCGGTGAACTCCCACTTGCCGCGTGGGGCGTAGAGCGTCACTTCGTCTCTTTCGTCGGTCATGGCTTTCTCTCTGGGCGTCTTAGCTTGACATAGTGTAACGTGTCGCCGCCCACACGTCAACGCGTGCGCAGCGTGACGTCGCCGGCGGCGATGGTGTGGCGCCGGCCGGCGGCGTCACGCACCAGCAGCCGCCCCCATTCGTCCACGCCCTCGGCCACACCCGCCAGGGGCACAGCCGACCCGGCAGCCGACACCGTCACCGCCTGCCCCAGCGTTTGCAGCCGCGCCGACCACGCCGCGGCCGGCGACTGCCCGGCGTCGGCGGCGTCCTAGGCCTGTCTCTTCTACACATCTCCGAGACCACGAGACCGTACTAGATCCCGTATGCCGTCTTTTGCTTGAACAAAAACACAACCTAAGCGAACCACTACTAACCACATCGAAAC
>CALLZA010000840.1 GCA_937858165.1 uncultured Ardenticatenia bacterium | reverse complement strand
CCTTTCCCATGTGCCTTTTTTGTGGGCTTTTTTTTGATTGGGTTCGCCCCTTGTAACGCTGCTCCCGCCCTAGGGCGTTTGTCGGGCGGTTTCCAGACACCACAGACCCCTAACCACCCTGCCCAAAAGGGTTGAGAGGGGCACCGGCCCCGCCGCCCGCCCCCACCCCCCCCCGTTGGACCCGGCGGGCCTGCCCGCCCAGGGGGCCCGCCCCAGCCAGGATGACCACCGAGAGCGTGTACTGGTTGGACGTCTCCCCCGCCTCGACCGCGCTGATGTTGAGCGCTTCGGCCTTCAGGCTCAGCCGCGCCGACTCGTCGAGCAGTTGCAGGCGGTACTCCGGCATTTCGAACGGGGTGCTCGGCGCGTCGGGGTCGCTCAGTGGATCGGTAGCCAGCCAGGTGACAAAGGCCGCGCGGAACTCCTCGCGGAACTGGGCCTCGTGCAGTCGAGCCTTGACCCTGTTGCCATCGGCCATGGCTTCGGCCCAGTTGGTGAAGGCGGCCAGGTCGATCAGTTGCATCTGTCCGGCGCGAGCATCCAGCACGCCGGATTGCAACTGTAGCGTGTGTGCCTGTACGTTCAGCTCTGTCTGCAAGCCGTTCCACTGCCCCGCCTGATAGCCCGCCCAGGCGGTGATGAGGGTGGCCACCGACAGAATGACCGTCTCCCACACCTCCGACCACTTGCGGATGCGCCGGTCGCTGACGGCCTCCGGCGTGTTGACCAGCCGGTTCCAGCGGGCGCGGATGGCAACGCGCTGCCGGGCCAGGGTGGTAGTCGGCTCAGATTGCGGGTCGCTCTCCGGCATGGTGTCAGACATAGAGTCTCCTGTGGGCGATGATGGACGACGATTGGCCAGCCAGAGAAATGTACCCCACCAGCCGCCGCAACGGCAAGCAGAAAGAGCCTCAGGCAAAGATCGCAAAGACGCAAAGGCCCCTAAGAAGGAAGATTCTTCTTAGCGTTCTTCGCGCTCTTTGCCTGAGGTCTCTTACGCCGCAATTGCTCATAACGCAGCGCGCCATTATACTAGTGAGTGGTATCGTCCGCGGCCAAAGGTGTCATGTGTCACCCCAAAACCTGACACATGGCACATGACAGCCGCTCGCCAACCGGTTATCATGAGTCAACAGATCACGCTCCGGGTGCGTCCCGGCGAGATGGTGCGCTTCCCCAACCGCTGCGCCGCCTGCGGGCAGCCCGCGACAGAGCGCCTGCCCTTACAAATGAAGCGCGGCCCGGTCACCCGCCGGCTCGACGCGCCCCTGTGCGCCGACTGCGCTCGACAGCCCGCCCGCCGCTCCGGCCGCGAGGAGCAGTTGCGGCGCACCGGCTGGGTGGCGGCCGTCGTCGCCGGAGTGGCGCTGCCGGCGGTCGTCGCCTTGCTGCTGAGCGGGCCGTGGTGGTGGCGCGGGCTGCTGGGCGCGGTGATCGGGAGCGGGGGTGCGGCGCTGGTGTGGTGGGCTTTCGCCCGCCGGGCCGCGGCCGAGCAGTTGCCGGAAACGCGCGCCGTGCGTGCCGCGGCGCGAATCGTTGACTTCACCTGGCGCGATATGACGCTGGAGATGGCCAACGAGGCGCTGGCTGCGGCGGTGACAGAGCTTAATAGTACGGCCACGATCGATGCAAAATCGTTGCCAGAAGAAACAACAGATTACACCGATTTCACAGATACTCCAGAGTGAAATCGGTGCAATCTGCGAAATCAGTGGTTCCACTCTCATGGAGGCTGAAGTATGAAAGTAGTCGTGTGCGTTAAACAAACACCCAGCACGACCGCTACCCTGTCGGTTAAGGGCGGCGTGGTCAGTTGGGAAGACCCGGGCGGCAAGCCCAACGTTGTGAACCCGTGGGATGAGTACGCCATCGAAGAGGCGATCCGCTTCAAGGAAAACCGCGGCGCGGCCGAGGCGGTCGCTCTCTGCCTGGGCGATCCGTCGAGCGACGAAGCGCTGAAGACCTGCCTGGCGATGGGCTGCGGCGAAGCCATTCTCGTCTCTGATCCTGCCCTACTAGGCAGCGACACGCTGGGCACGGCCCGCACCCTGGCCGCGGCCATCAACAAGATCGGCGACGTGCAGGTGGCCCTCTTCGGCAAGCAGGCCATCGACGGCGACACCGGCCACACCCCCGTGCAGGTCGCCCGTGTCCTGGGCTGGACGCCGTTGACCTACGTCGCGGCCATTCAGTCGCTGGACGGCGGCAGCATCACCGTCGACCGGATGACCGACGACGGCAAAGAGACGGTCACGGCCAAGCTGCCGGTAGTCATCAGCTTCGTCAAGGAGATCAACGAACCGCGCTACCCGTCCTTCATGGGCATTCGCAAGGCCAGCAAGGCCGTCATCCCCAACTGGACGGCGGGCGACATCGGCGTCAGCGCCCCAGCGGCCAAGGCCGACTGGTCCAACGTCTACCCCATCCCGCCCCGCGAAGGCGAAATCGAGATGATTGCCGGCGACACGCCGGAAGAGCAGGCGCGCAACCTGGTCAACAAGCTGTTTGAGGAGAAGGTCATATGAGCGGCGTGTGGGTCTATGTCGAGAATCGGGACGGCGCGATTAGCGCCATCAGCCGCGAGGCGCTGGGCGCGGCGCGGCAAGTGGCCGACAGCCTCGGCCAGCCGCTGACGGCCCTCGTCTTCGGGCAGGGCGTCGGCCCGGCCTGCGCTGCGGCGTTCGACCAGGGGGCGGACGCGGTCATCGGTGCCGACGACGCCACGCTGGCCGGCGGCCGGCTGGAGGCCCACGGGCCACTGGTCGTCAAGCTGGCCCAGGAGCGGCAGCCGGCGGCGATCCTGGTCGGCGCGTCCACCCGCGGCCGTGACCTGGCCGCCTGGGTCGGGGCCGACCTGGACACCGGCGTTGTAGCCGAGGCGATCGAGATCAAGGTCGATGGCGGCGTGGTCAAGGCCACGCGACCGGTCTACGCCGGCAAGCTGCTGTGCGAGGCGTTCGTCACCGGCACGCCGCAGATCGTCACCCTGCGCAGTCGGGCCTTTGCCCAGGCGGCATCGACGGGCAAGACGGGCACGCCGGAGATGGTTCCCGCGGCCGTAGCTGAGGACGCCATCCCGACCAAGGTCATCGGCTTTGAGGGCAAGGGCGGCAAGGTCAGCCTGACCGACGCGGGCAAGATCGTCAGCGGCGGCCGCGGCGTCGGCGGGCCGGAAGGGTTCGAACCGCTGCGCGAGCTGGCCGACGTGATCGGCGCGGCCCTGGGCGCGTCGCGGGCCACGGTCGACGCCGGCTGGATTCCCTACGAGCATCAGGTCGGTCAGACGGGCAAGACGGTCGCCCCCGACCTCTACATCGCCGCCGGCATCAGCGGCGCCATCCAGCACCAGGCGGGTATGCGCAGCTCGAAGGTCATCGTCGCCATCAACAAGGATGCCGACGCGCCGATCTTCAAGCTGGCCCGCTACGGCATCGTCGGCGACCTGTTCAAGGTCGTCCCGGCGCTGACGGCCGAATTCAAGAAGCGGCTCAATTAAGAAGGTTCCAGGTTCCAGGGGCCAGGGGCGAGCAAGGTTTTCCCTGGCCCCTGGAACCTGGCCCCTGGAACCTTATGAAAGGCCTCGTCATCAAAGCCCAAAGCGGCTTCTTCACCGTCCAGCCCGACGACGGCGGGGAGCCGATCATCAGCCGCATCCGCGGGCGGCTGAAGCAGGCGCGGCAGGAAAGCACCATCGTCGCGGTAGGCGACCGGGTCACTATCGAGATCAACCGCGACGGCACAGGGTCGGTGCAGTCGGTTGAGGAGCGCCGCACGGCCCTGTCGCGCACCCGCGTGGCGGCGCAGGATCGCTCGCTGCAAACCGACCGCGAGCAGGTGCTGGTGGCCAACCCCGACCAGGTCGTCTTCGTCTTCTCCGTCGCCAACCCCGCCTTCAGCGCCCGCAAACTCGACCGCTTCCTCGTCGTGGCCGAGATGAACCAACTGCCGGTCATTATCTGCGCCAACAAGGTCGATCTGGTGACGCCGGAAGAGGCGCGCGACCTGTTCCGCATCTATGAGGCCATCGACTACCCGGTACTCTATACCAGCGTCGTCACCGGCGAGGGGGTCGAGGCGCTGCGCGAGGCGCTGCGCGGTAAGCTGTCGGTGCTGGCCGGGTCATCGGGCGTGGGCAAGTCGAGTTTGCTCAACGCCGTGCAAGAGGGGTTGGGGCTGCGCGTAAAGGAAGTCAGCGACGCCACGGGCAAGGGGATGCACACGACGCGCCACACGGAACTCATCCCCCTGGAGTTCGGCGGCTACGTGGCCGACACGCCGGGCATCCGCGGCCTGGCCCTGTTCGATCTGGAGCCGACCGAGGTGGACGCCTACTTCCGGGAGATTGGCCCGCTGGTCGACCAGTGCGCCTTCAGCGACTGCACCCACACCCACGAGCCAAAGTGCGCCGTGCTGGCCGCCGTGGCCGACGGCCGCGTGTCGCCGGAGCGGTATGACAGTTATTTGCGGCTGCGGGAGGAGATGGAAACGTTGGAGGACAAGAAGTATTAGCCTTTCGTCGGCCGCGATGTGCAACGAACTTCACGCTCTGGCGGCCGGCTCTTCTCTGTACTTCGGCCAGTGGCGCCCCCCCTCAACTAGACGCGCGAGCCATGGACGACGAGTTGCGCCAGATCTTCGGCCGTCATGGCGTCGAAACGGCCGCTCGACCAGAGCAACAGTTGAGCGTTCTCCGGATTTGCGCCAACCAACAACAAACTGGGGCACTCTTGCAGGAGGGTGAATAGCTTGTCGAATGCAGGCCCGCCGCGGCCGGTGTCGAAGAAGATGACATCGGGTGCCAGCGCGCTTAGCGCCGCAGCGCTTGGCAATGGCGCGGCGAGGAACACCAGCTCCAGTTCAGGCAAGCGCTCCAGAGTGGCCCCTATCGCCGCCAGAACAACGGAATTGCCGTAGAGGATTACCCGCCGTCGCGCCATGTTTGCCCCTCACCTGGCACAGTAACAGATCGGGCCAGCCAGCTACAATGTCCGGCAGGACAGAAAAAGGACAGTCCCCGTCTGCACGGAGACTGTCCCAGAAGACAGGGTAGTCGTGTTAGCAAGGACACCTCGCGCCAAGGACACCAAGAGGCGTCTTTTTGGCGCTCTTCGCGTCCTCGGCGTGAGGTCTTGTTCCGACTCTGCAATGACCCTGGACAGCTATGGAGCGTCCGGGCGCAACCGCGCGGCGTAGGCCAATACCTGGGCGCGGTGCTCCAGGTGCAACTGGGCCATGATCTCAGCCATGTGGTACTTGATGGTGCGCGGGCTGAGACTCAGGCGCACGCCGACCTCTTTATAGGAGAGCCCCTCGGCCACCAGCGTCAACACTTCGTGCTGGCGAGGAGTCAGCGTGGCCTCGGGCGGCATCGCCGGCCTTCGCGCCAGCCGCGCGAACTCGCCCAGCAGCTTGGTCGCTAGCCCCGGCGAGAACGGCGGCACGCCCTCCCGGGCCTGCTGCAAGCAGTGCACCAGGTCATCAGCGTTCATGCTCTTTAGCAAGTAGCCGCGCGCGCCGCTCTTGATCGCCTCGAACAAATCCTCATCCTCATCCGAAGTGGTCAGGATGACGATGCAGGCCTCGGGCATCTCGGCCCGAATGCGTCGGGTCGCTTCCAGCCCGTCACAGCGGGGCATGCGAATGTCCATCAGGATGACGTCCGGCCGCAGTGCCCGCGCCCGCTCGACGGCCTCCAGCCCATCGTGGGCCAGCCCGACAACGTCCACGCCGTGGGCCGCCAACAGGTTCTGCAACCCTTCCAGCAACAGGTGATGGTCATCGACCAGCAGCACGTTCACCTTGCACCTCCCTTCTGCACGCCGCACAGCGGCGCGGTCAGCGTCACGCGCGTGCCCGCCCCGGGCCGGCTGTCGATAGCCAGGCCGCCGCCGACCTGGGCCATGCGCTCGTGCATGAAGGCCAGGCCGAAGTGGGCATCCACGCCGGCGTTGGCCGGCGCGCCCTCGTCGAAACCGCGGCCGTCGTCGGCCACGGTGACGCGGGCCACGTCTCCCGTGCGCGCCACCCTGACACTCACCCGGCTCGCCCCGCCGTGGCGGCGGGCGTTGGTCAGCGCTTCGGTGATGACCCGCAACAACTGGGCGGTCGTGTCGGGCGCGAAGGCGTTGTCGTCCAGGTCGTCGGCCACGCTTAAGGCGACGGCAATGCCGTAGTTGTTCTGGTAGGCCGTCAGGTATTGCCGCAGCGCGGCCAGGAAAGCCGGCGACGCCCCCGCCCCGGCCTTCAGGCTGAGAATCGACTCGCGCAGGTCAATGTGGGCCGCCGAGGCCACGTCGGCCAGCCGGACAAGTTGTTCTTCGGCCGCCGCCAGGTGGCCATCGCTGACCAGCTTGTGGATCGCCTGTGCCTGGAGGCTGACGTAGCCAAACATCTGCCCCGCGCCATCGTGAAGCTCACGGGCCAGCCGCTCGCGCTCCTGCAATGTCGCCAGGGCGCGTTGTTGGGCCACGATCTGGGCCTGCGCCCGCTGCTGGTCGGTCACGTCGTGGAGCAGCAGCAGCGTTCCCACGTCCAGCCCGCGCCAATCCCGCAGCGGCGAGACGCCCAAAGTGTACTCCCGGGCCTGCGGCGCGCCCAGGCTCAGGGCGATCTCCGTCGCGTGCTCGCCGCCCAGGTGCTCGCCAACCTGGGCCGGCAGCAGATCGCCAACCGCGCGGCCGCGGGCGCGTTCGAGCGGCAGCCGCAGAATGTGCTCGGCCGCCGGATTTAGATCGACGACGCGCTGCCCGCCATCGAGCGCCAGCACACCCACGTCGAGCTGCGCGACGGCCGTGCGGTGGGCCATGACCAGTGGGTCGAAGATGCGGGCGGCGAACAGGGCCACGGCGTACACGACGTAGGGCAAGGCGATGATCGGAGCGTTGAACGGCAGGCGCAAGGGGTCGGCGCTGATGCCCTGTTGAGTGAACAACACGCGCGAGACGATCTGGCCAGCGATCATCAGCGCCGCCAGCCAGCGGTGGCGCGGCGAGCGGGCGAACAGCCAGCTCAGGGCGAAGATATTGATGAGACCCAGAGCGAAACTGTAGACAAGAGAACCCCAACCCGCCGGCCCCAAGGGCAGGGACGCCGCCCCGGCGCTCGCCGGATAGCGCACCATCAGTTGATGGGCCTCATTGCTGAGCATCAGTGCCGCGAACAGCAGCGGCGCGACCGACAGCAGAGCCAGATTGCGACGGCTTAGCCAGCGCCCCGGCCAGACGTACTCGAGGATAAAACAGGTCACGGCCGTTAGCGCCGGCAGCGACCAGATACTGCCCAGCCTCAGCCACAGGCGCTGCGTCGCCGGATCGACGGCCGCGGCCTGCATCATCAGGCCGACGGCCCAACCAAAGGCAAAGACGCAGCTAATGGCGAAGGGAATGGCTCCCGGCACGCGGCGGCGACGCCAACCGTAGCCGGCCAGCAGCAGTAGAAAGAGGGCGGTCAGGGCGGGTGGCCAGATGTCGGGTGTATAGGTGTAGTGCTGGCTCATTGTTCCCCCAAGCGCAACCCCCTACCCTTAGACTGACCCTACGTCAGATGTTGCGGCCCGAAGTGATCGGGAATCAACGCCAACACCGACGTCTCGCGCACGTTCCCCTGCCCATCGATGATCCACACCGGCGCGTCGGTGTCGGGCGGCACGAACTCGCTGAGCACCTGGCGGCACGCACCGCAGGGGGTCACGCCGTTGTCGGTACAAACGGCCACAGCGACAATGCACTGCGCCCCGTCGGTCACCATGCGGCCAATGGCGTTGCGCTCGGCGCAGACGGTCAGACCATAGGAGGCGTTCTCCACGTTGACGCCGGTGAAGAGCCGGCCGTCGTCGCTCAGCAGCGCCGCGCCGACGCGGAAGCGGGAGTAGGGCACGTAGGCTCGGTCGCGCACCTGGCAGGCGGCAGCGATGAGTTGGTCGCGCTGGTCGGGGGAAATGGATGTGGGGGGAGTGGGTTGAGTCATGGTGCACCTGTGTCTCGCGCGGGGGCGGGTAGGCAACGCGCCCTACAAGAGTTTAACAAAATAATCGGTACATATGGCCTCGGCTTCCAGCGGCGGGGTGAAGAAACCCCCGCCAGCGCCGAAGTGCGTTCTAGGCGGTTGACGAAAAAATGAGCAAATGCGCCCCCCGCCCAAAAAGGCGGGGGGTAGAAACCCCCCCCCACGGGGAAAGGCATTTTAAAACACATTCTAAGGGGATCTTGCTTCTTTACTGCGGGTTATCGCCCTTTTTCACTCGAGGGGGGGGTTTAACCCCCCCGCACGGGTCCCCCCCGGCACAACGCCCACCCGCCCGCGACCCCCC
>CALLZA010000839.1 GCA_937858165.1 uncultured Ardenticatenia bacterium | reverse complement strand
GTCACATCGTTCTCGAGATACTTTGTGATACTGTGTTCATCGAGATTGTGTAGTGTATGTAGTTCCGACATGTTGTTTTGTTTTTTTTCAAGCAGAAGACGGCATACGAGATCTAGTACGGTCTCGTGGGCTCGGAGATGTGTATAAGAGACAGCGTCTGGCCCCCCTTGCCGGGCACAACGCCGCCGACGACGTTGGTGCCGAAGGCGATCATCTGGTTGGTGTGAAACGTGCCCTCGCGCCCGGTGATGCCCTGGACGAGAAGGCGGGTGTTCTTGTCAACGAGAATGCTCATGATGCCCTCCCGGTGGCCTGGTTGGCCGCCGCAACCGCCTTTTGCGCCGCTTCCGACAGCGTCGCCGCCGTCATCATGTCGGCCTCGGCCAGCAGCGCCAGCCCCTCTTCGGCATTCGTTCCCGCCAGCCGCACAACCATCGGCACGTCGGTCTCGATCTGCTCCAGCGCGGTCAGGATGCCGCGCGCCACTTCGTCGCCGCGGGTAATGCCGCCAAAGATGTTGAACAGCACCGCCTCGACCTTGGGGTCGGACAGGATGAGCCGCAGCGCCGTCGCCACCTGGTCGGCTCGCGCCCCGCCGCCGATGTCGAGGAAGTTGGCCGGCTCGCCGCCGTAGAGCTTGGTGATGTCCATTGTCGCCATCGCCAACCCCGCGCCGTTGACCATGCAGCCGATGTTGCCGTCGAGCTGGATGAAGGTGATGCCCGTGCGGCGCGCCTCGGCCTCGGCCAGCGGCTCCTCTTCCACGTCGCGCATCTCGGCCAGCCGTGGCTGGCGCGAGAGGGCGTTATCATCGACCGAGAACTTGCCGTCGAGGGCCATCAGCTTGCCCTCGCCGGTGATGATGAGCGGGTTGATCTCGGTCAGCGAGGCGTCGTTGGCCTTAAAGCAGTTGTAGAGGTTGGCAACAATGTTGTGGAAGTCGCGCCACAGTTCGCGCGGCAGGCCCATGCGCTGGGCCAGATAGGTCGTCTGGTAGCCGCGCACGCCGAGGGTAGGATCGACGTGAACGGTATGGATCTGATCCGGCGTCTTGTCGGCCACTTCCTCGATGTCCATGCCGCCCGCGGCCGAGGCCATGATCATCGGCCGCCGCCGGCCGCGGTCGATGAGCGCCGCCAGGTAAAGCTCCTGAGCAATGCCGCCGGGGGCCATCTCATCCACCAGCACCTTGTTGACCGTCAGCCCCTTGATCTTCATCCCCAGGATGTCGGCGGCGCGCTGCTCGGCCTCGTTGGGATTGGCCGCCAGCTTGACGCCACCCGCCTTGCCCCGGCCGCCGGTCAGCACCTGGGCCTTGACGACCACCTTGCCGCCCAGGTCCTGGGCAATTCGGCGCGCCTCTTCCGGTGTGTAGGCCACTTCGCCGCGCGGGATGGGGATGCCGTGTTCCGCGAACAGCCGTTTGGCCTGATACTCGTGTAGATTCACTGCACTCTCCTTTTTGGCAAATGACAGAGCACTATCTTACCGCGGCAAGTGACGAGTGACGAGTGACGAGTGACGAGCGACGACTTCAGAGTAAAGAGCGCCTTCCGCCACTGACAACTGACCACTTACCTACTGACCCACTGACCCACTGACCCGCTGCCGCATCACCTCAAACGCCAACACCGTGGCCGCGCCGGTCGTGCCCAGGGCGTGGGCGAATGGGCGGCCATAGGGGACACGGACGCGCACATCGGCGGCGCGCTGGAAGGAGCGGGTGACGCCGCGCTTCTCACCGCCGATGACCAGCAGCAGCGGCCCGGTCAGGTCGACCTCGTTCATCGGCTGCCCATCTTCGGCAGCGACAGCCACGCGCAGACCGCGCGCCCGCAACGCCTCGGCCGCCGCCTCCGGCGACTCGGCCTCGGCCGTCGGCATGAACTCCGTCGCCCCGGCCGAGGCGCGAACCGCCGCGCCGGCCGTCAGCCAGTTACGCCGCCGCACCACCAGGCCGTCGATGCCCGCAGCGTAGAGCGAGCGCACCGCCTGGCCGAAGTTGAACGGGTCTTCCACTCCGTCGAGCATGAACAGCACTGGCGCGTCACCCTGGGCCAGATCGTCCAGCGATGATAAGGTGCGCGGGCCAACCTGGGCCACGATGCCGCCGTGCCCATCCCCGGTCACGGCTGATAGCGTCGTCGCGTCGTGCGCCTCAACGGCCACGCTCTGCTCGCGGGCCAGCCTGTTGATGCGGGCCAGACGGCTGTCAAAGCGGTCGTGGGTGGTGTAGATGACCTGCACCGTGCGGCTACGCGCCTGCAAGACCGACTCCACGGCGATCATCCCGGCAATCCACAGCCAATCACTCATCGCCCCTCTACCCTGGCTCAATAGAAAAGGCCGGACGAGCCGGCCTTTTTATGAAATCTCTTCAGCGCATGCCACCTTGTCGAAGAAGCAACCACAGGGTTCACAGATGACACAGGTTTCCAAAGCTCAAGCTGTGAAATCTGTGCCACCTGTGGTTGTTTTCTCCATTAGCCGGCCTATTCGGTCGGCTCGGGCGTGGCTTCCGGCTCCACCAGTTCAACCGTGGGCACAACTTCCTCGACCGGCTCGATCTCCGGCGTGGAGGTCGGCGCGGCCAGGAATTTGCTGTCCAACACGGGCAGCGTCGGCACGCGGCTGCGCCATAGCTCATTGAGCTGCAGGTTGCCGGTCAGCGCCTCATCGGCGAAGGCTTGCAACACCTCCTGGCGGCGCGTCTCATATTCGCTCTCGTCCAGCTCCCGCTCCTCGCGGCCACTGACCATGATCAGGTAGTAGCTCGTCGTGCCGTCGCCGTTGTCCACAGCAATAGCGTCGCTCGGCTCGTTCACCGGCAACTCAAACGCCGCCGCGGCCACATCAGCGCCGACGCTGGTCTGGAGCGCGTCTTGCGTGCGCCACAGCAACTCAAACGACTGCGTCGCCGGGGCTTCGGTCGCCTCTGGGTCGTCGATGCGGCTGGCGATGGTGTTCCACGCGGTCAGGAAGCCGTCGGCCCCGATCTGTGTCTGAACCTCATTGGCCGCTTCCTCGCTGTCGGCGACGATGACGAAGATGCTGGCCTGTGGGGCAACGCGTGACAGCGACTGCTCCTCGGCCAGCGCCTCGGCCAGCCGGTTACGGCACAGTTGGGCGCGCACCACGTTGCGGTACGCCGCCTCCGTCGCGCCCAGGTCGGTGACAGAGGTCATGATCTCGCCGAACTGCTCATCGAACGCCGTCTGCGACAGCGGCGTGGCCGTGGGCAGCGGCGTGGCGGTGGGGCCGGTCGTCGGCGTCGGGAAGGGCGTCTCGGTCGGCACGACGTCAGTGATGACGGCCGTGGGAATCGGCGTCAGCGAGGGCGTCGGCTGGATCGTCTGCGTCGGCTCCGGCAACGCCGTGGGCGATACGCCCTCACCGTAGAAGCCGAAGTTGGCATTGATCTCGTTCTGCACGTCGGCATCGGTGATGTCGAGGCCGCGCTCGGCCACGGCGTCACAGATCACCAACTCCTCGGCCATCACGTTCAGGACGTTCTCACCCAGCCCTTCTGGGTCGAGTAGCTCATTAATGACGCTGCCGCCGAACTGCTGGACGATACCCACATCGCCGCCAAAGGCTTCGAGCTGGTTATCCAGGAAAATAATACGTTGGGCGCGCTCATAGACGACACGCTCCTGCCACTCGTGCAGAGTGATGTTGCGGTCGCCAACGGTTGCCACGGCGCGGTCGGGCGTCAGCAGCAGCTCATTGATCAGAGCGATGACGATGACGAGCGCGATTAGGACGAGGACGACAGCGCCGGCAATACGCAGGTTGCGCACCTGACGCTCGCGCTTGCGGGCGAGCAGGGCTTCCTTGCGCGACTGACGCGACTGGCTATCGTCTTTGGTAGGTGTTTGGGGTTTCTTGGCCATATCGAATCCACGCCGAAGCGGCGACTAATCGGAGACGAACGGCAAGAGAGCGATGTGACGGGCGCGCTTGATCTCGCGGGCCAGATGGCGCTGGTGCTTGGCGCACGTGCCCGTCTGGCGGCGGGGCCGCATACGACCGAACTCGTTGACGTAGCGGCTCAATACGTCGACCTGCTTGTAGTCAATGGGCGTCTTTTCGACGCAGAACTGGCACACCCGCTTGGTGGGGCGAAAACGCCGGTTAGGACGGTTCGAAGCTTGCATGTCTATCCTCTTACTCTGAAAGCACAATCAATTCCTGGGCGACCACTTCCGTGCGGAAGTGTTTGCGGCCGAGACTGTCTTCCCAGCCGCGCGTCTGCAATCGCCCCTCAACGTAAACTTGCTGGCCCTTCAGGACGCGATCTTTGCACATCTCGGCCAGCGTCCCCCAGGCGACGACGTTAAACCACTCTTTCTCTTCGTGCTTGTCGCCTTCAGACGATGTCCAGGCGCGCGGCGTGGCCACACTGAACGAGGCCACGGTTCGGCCGCCCGGCGTCTGACGGACCTCTGGGTCGTCTTCCAGCCAGCCGATGACCATGACTTTGTTCAAGCCTTTGTGCGACGCCATCGCGCTCCGTCCTGAGTCAGGACCTACTCATCTTTGCGCACGACCAGATAACGAAGGACGTCCTCGTTATACTGCATGCTGCGTTCGATGTCGCGGATGCGCGTCGGGTCTATCTGCGCCTCGTAGAGGACGTAGTACCCTTCCTGAAACTTGCGGATGGTGTAAGCCAGTTGCCGCACGCCCCAATGGTTGACGGTCAGAGCGCCGTCCTCTTTGGAGCCGGGAACCAGAAGATTGCTGAGTCGCTCGATCGCTTGATTGCGCTCAGCCTCATCCAACTGCGGTTGGATGACAACCGTCACTTCGTAGTCACGCACGTTGCTACTCTCCTTTTCCATGGAATATGCTCTAGCGAGCTTTGCCCCCGGTCACTTGCCGGGAGCGGAAGCGGCAGATTGGCGTGCGGGCCAATTGCCGGCAACGAATTCGCGATTATAACGCAGCCTTAGAATAAGGCAAGGGCGGCGGCGATCTCGCTTGCCCCACGGACGCAGCCGGTATAATAGCCGCCGATGTCTAACCCCACCCCCCACCGGCCGACGGCGGCCCTACGACTGCTGCTCGGTCTGCTCATCCTGCTCGTTGCGCTGGCCGCGCCGGGCGGGGCGCGCGCCACTCAGGCCCAGGGCCAGACGAGACTGGTGCTGGCCTTCTACTACGCCTGGTATAGCCCCGGCTCATTCGGCGCGGGCCAGACCCCCTTCCAACCGGCGTCGGCCTACAGCTCGGCCGACGTGGCTACTATCCAGCGCCACGTCGGCGAAGCCCGCGCCGCCGGCATCGACGGCTTTGTACAAAGCTGGTACGGCCCACAGACGGCCAACAACCAGACCGAGACGAACTTCCAGACGCTGCTGGGTGTGGCCGCGGCCAACGGCTTTAGCGCCGCGGTCGATTTCGAGACAGGCAGCCCGTTCTTTGCCAACAACGATGATCGCATCGCCGCCCTCAGCACGCTGCTGGCCACCCACACCACCCACCCCGCCTATCTGCGCGTCGACGGCCGCCCCGTCATTTTCTTCTGGGCCAACTGGCTGTTGTCGGCGGCCGAGTGGGCGACCATCCGCGAGGCGGTCGACCCCAACCGTGGCTCCATCTGGATCGCCGAAGGGGGCGACACGAGCTACCTGAGCGTCTTCGACGGGCTCCACCTCTATAACACCGCCTGGTCGGCCAACCCGGCGCAGACGGCTGCCGCCTGGGCCGGCAATACCCGCGCCACGGCCACGGACGGCCGCTACAAGTACTGGGTCGCCACGGCCATGCCCGGCTGGGACGACACCCTGCTGGGCCGCGGCACGTCCGCCTTCCGCCGCGACCGGGCTAACGGCGACTTCTATCGCGCCAGCTTCAGCGGCGCGGCGGCCAGCACTCCCGACATGCTGATCATCACCTCGTTCAACGAGTGGGCCGAGGGCAGCCAGATTGAGCCATCGCAGGAGCACGGTCGCTTCTACCTCGACCTGACGGCCGAATTGAGCGCGGCCTACAAAGCGGGCACGCTGGCCGTCGCCCCGCCGCCGGCCACGGTCGCGCCCACGGCCACCGCTGTGCCGGGCGAAGCCGCCGGGCCGGCCGCCTCGACGCTGCGGCCCGGCCCCGTGGTGCCCTCGACCGACGACCCGCCGGCCGATACCCTCGCACCCTCCGGAACCGCCGCCTCAGCCGACTTGGCGCAGGCCTACGTTCGCGACGATGGGGCCGTCGTCCACCGCGTCGTGGCGGGGGAAACACCGCTCGGCATTGCCTTCCTGTATGACCTGTCGCTCGATGCGTTATACGCGCTGAATGGGCTGCAACCGGGCGCGCTGCTGCAGATCGACCAGGAGTTGATCATCGGGCAACAGCCGACGCCGACGGACGCCCCGCCTACGACGTCAGCCACCGCCGCCCCGACCGAGGCCCCTAGCGCCACACCGACCGATCAGCCCGTAGAGGCGGGTTTGGGCGTCGCCCCTACAGCCACGGCTACGGCCACTGCACACGCGACGGCCGTCGTCGCGCAAGTGGAACCGGAGTCAACGGTGGCAGCCACAGCAACGCTCGCGGCGACAGACAGCCAGACGTCTGCCTCTTCGAGGAGCCTGATGTGGCTGGCCATAGCCGGGGTGGTCGTGGCCGGAGCGGCCGTCGTCTTGTTGCGCCGGGCAGGGCGTTCGTAGACACGGGAAGAATGGCACGCAGATAATGCTGACAAGCGCGGACAAACGCGGACAAGAAAAAGCTCAGCGTTTATCAGGGCCATCGGCGTGCCAGTTCTTTTAGCGGATCAGCGCCATCTCCACCGCCTCGTGCAGTGTCCGGCACTGAATGATCTCCAGCCCCTCCGGCCGGTTGCCCTCCATCAACTGGCGGCTGCGCGGCACGACACAGCGGCGGAAACCCAACTTGGCCGCCTCACGCAGGCGCGGCTCCAACTGGCTAACGGCGCGCAACTCGCCGCTCAGACCAACCTCGCCGAAGAAGGCCATGTCGGCGTGGACGGCACGGTCCTTGATGCTGCTGGCGATGGCCAGGGCCACGCCCAGGTCGGCCGCCGGCTCGCTGATCTGCAATCCACCGATGACGTTGACGAACACGTCCTTGTCGGCCAGGGGCATGTGGACGCGCCGGGTCAGCACGGCCGTCAGCAGCAGCAGGCGGTTGTAGTCGATGCCGTTGGGCGTGCGGCGCGGGTTGGCGAAGGTCGTGGAGCTGGCCAGAGCCTGCACCTCGACCAGCAGCGGCCGCGTGCCCTCCAGCGTCACGGCGATGGCCGAGCCGGGCGAATTGGCCTGCCGCTCGGCCAGAAACGCCTCCGACGGGTTGGTCACTTCGACCATGCCCTGCTCCACCATCTCGAACACGCCCACCTCGCTCGTCGCGCCGAAACGGTTCTTGACGCTGCGCAGCAGGCGGTAGCGGTGGAACGGGTCGCCCTCCAGATAGAGGACGGTATCGACGATGTGCTCCAGCACGCGCGGCCCGGCGATGGCCCCTTCCTTGGTCACGTGGCCGACGAGGACGATGATGACGCCGGTCTGCTTGGCCAAGTCCTGGAAGCGGGCGGCCGATTCGCGCACCTGGCTGACGCTGCCGGCCGAGGAGCTTAAGTTCTCGTCGTAGGTCGTCTGGATGCTATCGATGATGGCCATGACCGGGCGCACGGCGGCGATGTGGTCGAGTATGGCGTGGAGGTTGGTCTCGGTGACGAGGAATAGGTCCTCGGCGTCCATTCGCAGCCGGTCGGCGCGCATCTTGATCTGCCGCGCGCTCTCCTCGCCAGAGATGTAGAGCACCGGCCCATGTTGCCCGGCGACGAGACCGGCAATCTCCAGCAGCAAGGTCGACTTGCCGATGCCCGGATCGCCGCCGACCAGGATGAGCGACCCCGGAACCAGCCCCCCACCCAGCACACGCGAAAACTCGGCCACGGGCAACGTCAGCCGGTCAAAGCCGTCAGCCTCCACCTCACGCAGGCGAACGGGGCGCGAGGCAGCCACGCCGGCCACCCGCCGCCCACCGGCGCTCGGCTCCGGCTCGACGCGCTGCTCAACCATCGTGTCGAACTCGTTACAGCGCGGGCAGCGACCCATGTAGACGGGCGTCGTGCGGCCACAGGCCTGGCACACGTATTGCGTTTGTCGTTTTGCCATAGGTTGTAAGTATACCCGCTTCTGAGTAGCATTCATCTTCGCTCATCTGTTCTAATTTATCGCTTGTCTGCATAAGAATGGTCTAGTTTTCACGTCCACTGCTGTCTCTTATACACATCTTACGCTGCCGACGAGCGATCTAGTGAAGATCTCGGCGGTCGACGTATCATTAAAAAAAAAACAGAATCACATG
>CALLZA010000838.1 GCA_937858165.1 uncultured Ardenticatenia bacterium | reverse complement strand
CGATGGGGCCCACGCGGTCTGTGAATGCGCCCGGCCAAATCCCCTGCTGGTCCAGCTGCGTAACGGGAACGGGTACGCCCGGGGGTGCGGAGCGAACCTGCGCCATTCCGAGCACCCGCGCGTTCACGGAGTCGACGTCGCGGGATGCGTCTTGTGCAACGGCGTAGGCAACGACCGTGGCGATACCGAGAAAGAGGGTCGTGAGCGCGGTGAGAGCCGTGAGAAATTGTGAAGCCCCCTCCGACTCCGGCCATCGAACGAAGGCGACAAGAAACGAAGGAACAGGCGAACCGCCCAGAGATGCTGTCGCAAATCGCGTGCGCCCCACTGCGGTTTCTGCGTCGCCGACACGCCGTTGGATGACGCCCCGACGCTCAACCCGATCGGACGCGCCTAGACTCGACTCCACTGAGAACTCACCACCCGCGCCCCGGCCGCGGCATAAGCCTCGGCGATGGCCAACCCGATGCCCCGCGTCCCGCCGGTGATCAGCGCCACCTTGCCCGTCAAATCGAAGTTCGCTCCCGCCGTCATATCGTTCTCCTCGCTGTATCCCTTGCCGGCCACCGAGCGCGCATCTGAGGAAGCACACCCCGCCCATTAACCTAAAAACAGCGCGCCGGACAACCCGCCCGGCGCACTGATCTACTGACCTACTGAATACTGCTTATTGGCTACCGCCCTACGGCCCCGCCGTATCATCCTGCGTATCCACCCGCTGGAAGTAGCTGTGCGGGTCAGACGTATGCACCCAGACCCACAGGTCATTGGGCGCGTTCTCCGACCAGAAGTAGACCCACTCCGCGTCGCGCAGGGGCATGTTGACGCAGCCGTGGCTATGCTTATAGCCGAAGCGGTCGTGCCAGTAAGCGCCGTGGAGGGCGATATCGACGTTGAAGTACATCGTGTGGGGCACATCTTCGACAACGTAGTAGTCGACCTTGCCCTCCGCGCCGACCATATTGGTCATCATGTGCCGTTCCCAGACCTGGAACAGCCCCTCATAGGTCGGCCAGCGATTGAGACCGGAGGAGACGAGACCGGCGTAGACCATACGATCGCCCTCATAGGCGACGAAGTTCTGCTCATAGAGGTCTACTTCGACCCAATACTCGTCCTCACCGACCTCGGCCGGACGCGGGTTGACCTCGATAATGCTCAGGTAAGTCTGGCGCATCCAGCGCCCCTGGCCGATGTCGTACCAGATCCAGCCCTCGTCATCGACCACGGCGTCGTAGACCTCGACGAAGGTGTAGCGTGGCAGCTTGATGGCCGTGGTGGTCGGTTCCGCGCCGGGGGCGTCGCTATAGGCGAAGTCGACAAGCTGTCTCTTATACACATCTCCGAGCCCACGAGACCGTACTAGATCTCGTATGCCGTCTTCTGCTTGCAAAAAAAAAATACCACGAGCCGTCGCCCGACTGGCGTGTGTACCAGTTCAAAACACCACACGTCTCGCGCTACGA
>CALLZA010000837.1 GCA_937858165.1 uncultured Ardenticatenia bacterium | reverse complement strand
TGGTCGGGCCGCCCCGCGCCGTGGGGGGCCCCCGGTGGTATGTTGGAACACGGGGGCGTAGCTTGGAGCGCGCCCGCCGTATCGATGACCAGGTCGGGCGGCTGCAGGTGAGGGATCATGCGCGCGTCTTAGATCATCACCGTCGGCCCACCGCCCAACTTCACGCTCGACTGCTCCGGCTTGATGCCCGGCACGTCACCGCAGATGTCGGCCTCCAGGATGATGGCCACGTCGGGGTCGACGGCGCGGACGCTGGTTGTGGCCCCGCGCAGGCCGATCTCTTCCATGACCGTCTGCACACCATAGAGGTCATTGGGGTGGGCATGGGTCTGAAAGTGGCGCAGCATCTCGATGACCAGGGCGCAGCCGACGCGGTTATCGAACGCCTTGGCCAGGTAGGTCCTGGGGTTGGCCAGCACGGTGAAGCGGCTATCGGGCACGATGGGGTCGCCGTGGCGGACGCCGGCGGCCATGACCTCAGCCCGGCTGGTCGCGCCGAGGTCGATGTACATGTCCTTCTTTTCGACCAGCTTGTTGCGCTCGTCGGCCGGCAACAGGTGGGGCGGCTTGGCGCCGATGACGCCCAGTACGTCCCCCTTGTGGGTCTTGATCAGCACGCGCTGGCCGAGCAGCACCTGGTCCCACCAGCCGCCGAGGGGCAGGAACTTGACGAAGCCGTCGTCGGTAATGTGGGTGGTGATGAAGCCGATCTCGTCCATGTGGCCGACGAGCATCACCTTCGGCCCGTCACCGGACTGGTGGCCGACGAGGCTACCAAGCTTGTCCTGAGTCACTTCGCCCAACGGGGCCATGTGCTCGCGCAACACGGCGCGCACTTCGGCTTCGTAGCCGGGCACGCCGTGGGCGTCGGTGAGGGCCTGGAGAAGTTGTTCGGTTGCGTCCACGTGGGTTGTAGTTTCCTCAATTTATAGCGCTTGTAGCGAGGGTTAGTAACCCGCGTCTTCGACCGTTCCAGCGGCAGGTTGCCAACCCGCCCGATACATGTGAAGCGCGTCACAAGCTAGGGTGAATTGTAGTGGATTTGGGAGGAGAGCGCCAATATAGAGAACAGGAGAGCCGTGATATATTGATGGGGGCGGGGCGTAGTAGTGACGGACAGAGAAGTGCGGGTAGAGGGGGATTTCCCTAAGCGGGTCTTGTTCATCTCGTGTGCCAGTCCAAACGATCGAGCTATTCGAGCCGACGTCACCCCAGTTGGAGAAGATGAAGATGCAGTTTCTACTCACCCTTAATGACAGACCTGACAGGTCTTCCGAGACCTGTCAGGTCTACGTTACACCGACTGCACGACCGGCAAAATGATCAGCAGATCCAGCCCCATATGGAACAGGACGGAACCCCACAGGCTGTCGGCCCAGCGCATGGCCCAGGCCAACACCAGCCCAAGGCCAATCACGCCCGCGCCGAAGACCAGCCCGACCCATGACTCGAAGTAAGTGGCGTTCATGTGCGACACGCCGAAGGTCAGCGCCGTCACCACCAGCGTGCCCGTCCAGCCAATCCCGGCCTCATATGACCGCAGGAAGACACCCCGGAACCATAGTTCTTCCATGATCGCGTTGGCGGTGACGAAGATCGCGATCCACGGTGCGGCCGCCAGCAAGTCACCCACGCTCATGCCGGCCCATAGGAGCATGGCCACCATGACCACAGCGCACACGGCCAGCGACGCCAGCCCGAACGGCAGCCAGCGCCGCGGCCGCCCGCGCTGCACGTATATCCAGCCCAAATCGCGCCGCGCCAGCCAGGATAGAATGACCAGCACGGGCACGATGGACAGAAATTGGGCGATCTTGTCCTCAGCCATCACCTGGTATGGCTCGGTGGCGCTCAGGAAACGGTTGAACGGCCCAATGACCAGGGCCAGATTGGCCGCCGCGGCAACGAACAGAGCATAGACCGGCGGCGCATAGTGAGCCAAGGACGGCCGCTGTCGGAACGCCAGTGCCAGCAGCCCGAACGCCGCGACCAGCGCGGCTGAGAAGAGGGTGTTATCGTTTGTGGGAAAGACAGCGAAGTAAGGCGATGCAAAGACGAAAATCAACTGACCGCCGACCAGGAGTAAGACGAACAAGGCGGCGCGGCTCACCGGTCGCGTCTCCGTGGGCACATAAAGCGGAGTATTCATGGCGACCTCCCGTTGAGGAAATTATACCATAGAAAATTACGCTTTTCGCAACCATCGAGCGCAGCTGGTTCGGTTCTGCCTGGCGTGATGCCTCAAAACAAAACGTTACCGAAGGGGTAATGG
Organism: uncultured Ardenticatenia bacterium; assembly: GCA_937858165.1. Classification (GTDB taxonomy): domain Bacteria; phylum Chloroflexota; class Anaerolineae; order Promineifilales; family Promineifilaceae; genus Promineifilum. Next base: position 85 of record CALLZA010000837.1, on the reverse strand, counting down.
ATGCCTCAAAATGAATGTTACTCTGCCAATAGCCACAATTCCTTTAAGGTCTGCTCAATGCGTCTTTGAAGGTCAGCCGGATTGA
>CALLZA010000836.1 GCA_937858165.1 uncultured Ardenticatenia bacterium | reverse complement strand
CTCTTGACTGTGTTGGGTTCGTACATTGTTGGTCGCGTCTGTATATACGTATTCATTTTGTTTTTTATTTTTCAAGCAGAAGACGGCATACGAGATCTAGTACGGTCTCGTGGGCTCGGAGATGTGTATAAGAGACAGCCCAGGTTGAGGAACAGCAGCCAGCGGCGGGCCAGAGTGTGGAAGATGCGGTCGATGATCACAGGGCCTCACTCGGCCGGCAGCGCGGCCAGATAGTCGTCCAACTGCTCGCGGGAGAGGATGCCGCGATGGACAGCGCCAACGATGCCGTCCGGCCCGACGATGACCGTCGTCGGCAGGAAGAACGCGCCATAGGCCGCGCCGACTTCGTTGCCGGCATCCAGCAGCGCGGGCAGTGACAGGCCTACCTCGGTCAGAAAGCTGTCCACCTGCTCGGCCGTCTCATCCTGATTGATGGCCAGCACCATCAGTTCGCGGTCGGCGTGGTCGGTCATCGCCCGCGCCAACTCCGGCATCTCCAGCCGGCAGGGGGCGCACCACGTGGCCCAGAAGTTGAGCACAACCGGCCGGCCGCTGAAGTCGCTCAGCCGCACCATGTTGCCGTCGAGGTCGGGCAGGGTGAAGTCGGGCGCGGGGCGGCCCGGCGCGGGCAGCTCTTCCAGCCCGCTCGTCACCGAGTTCCCTTCCGCCTCGTCGTCGAAGGCGGGGATGGAAACCAACGGCTCGCTCTCTTCCCCGCCCAACAGGCGCGGGCCGAAGACCACAACCGCCGCGGCCAACAGCAGCAGCGCCAGCCCGGCCGGCAGCAGCCACAGGCGGCGGTCAAACGCCTTCCCAGTCGGTTGGGGTTCGGGCGGGGTCATCAACGGCTCAGGCCGGACAGCAGCGCGTCTTGCAGTTGCAGCATACGCTCATCGACGACAGCCGACCAGCGCACGAGCGCCCCGTTGACCAGCCCCATCTGCCCTTCCAGCATCAGCAGCCCCAGCAGGACGAACAGCGCGCCGCTGATGAGTTGCGTCGTGTGCAGGTGGATGGTGGTGCGACGCGATTCGGAGCCGGTGACGGCCCACAGCACCGCACCGATGAGTAGCAGGGCGAGGATGCCCAACTCCAGGGCCAGTGAATACTCCACGCCACCCAGGAAAGCGAAGTTGTCGATGGCGTACTGGGCCACGGCGGCGACGATGCGCCATATGGCCAGCGCCCACACCAGGGCGACGACGAAGACAGTGGTGTCCCACTGCCACCCCTTGCCTCGCAGCGCCCGCCAGAACGCGCTCTGGCGGCTCATACGGCCGAAGAAGGTCGAGACGATCATCAGCGGCAGACCGAGGCCCAGGGTGTAGATAAACAGCAGCATCATCCCATGCCACACCGTGGCCGTCTGGAAGGCCAGGGTCAGGATGACGCCCAGGATGGGGCCGACACAGGCCGACCAGCCGACGGCGAAAGTCAGGCCGAAGAGGTAGGAACCGCCCATACCGGGGTTAAAAGTGCGCTCGCTGAACGTGGTCGCGCCGCCGAAACCGCGGCCGAGCAGACTCATCACGCCCAGGACGAGGATGATCGCCCCGCCGATCAGCATCAGCACGTTCTGGCTCTGCACCAGCACCCGCCCCAGAGCAAAGCCAACCGCGCCCAACAGGCTGAACGTCGTCGCCAGGCCGAGCATGAAGGCCAGGGTGTTGGCGGCGATGCGCTGCCGATCGCTCTGGAAGGCGAAGGCGAAGTAAGCCGTCAGCACCGGCAGGGTGCAGGGGGAGATAAAGCTGAGTAGGCCGCCGACGAAGGCCAGCACGGCCAGCGTAGCAAACGAAGCCTGGGGCACGCCCAGGGGCGTGGCCTCGGGCGTAGCCGGCTGGATGAGCGTGCCCAGCACCAGGAAGGCGGCGAGCAGCAAACCCAGCCCGATGAGGACGCGTTGTGGCGTCGATAGCTTGCGCCGTGGCGCGGGGGCGTTCAGGTCGGACATACGCTTTTCACTTCTTCGACGATGTTTCGGCGAGCGTTCTTACAGCAGCCGGAGGTCCGTAGCTAGCGGCGGGTTTCAACCTGCCGCGCTCGCTCTCTACCAACATTAGGTTGGGCGGGCGCCCGCGCCGGCCCAACACGCGGCCAGCCATCGCGCCTTAGCGCCGCGGCCGATCGTGATCCTGCAACAGTTGTGTCAGCAGGGCCACGTCTTGCTGCAAGTTGCGCTGCCGCAAGTAGAGAGTCAGCATGTAGAGCAGGCACAGGGCGGACATGGTAATGTAGCCGCCGAGCAGATAAGCGTTGAACTGATTCTGTCTCTTATACACATCTGACGCTGCCGACGAGCGATCAAGTGGAAAACTCGGTGGTGGGCGAAACATTAAAAAAAAAAAATAAGACAA
>CALLZA010000835.1 GCA_937858165.1 uncultured Ardenticatenia bacterium | reverse complement strand
TGGCTATGACCATCCCTGGCGTCGCCAAGGCCGTGCCTCCTTTCGTCGCCGCCACGAGCAACAACAGTAGCTTATGGTGTCATTTTCCCTTTTCCCTTCACGGTGTCATTGTCGCTGACTACCAACATCGGTCGACCCCAAATTCGCCCCGCGCCGGGCGGGCTCTATCGAAAGCACAAGCACTCTTTTGAGCCTCTCCAACGTGAGGGTAGAATGAAGGCGTCAGGAATGCACCCATGGCCGACAGTGATGTACTACAAGACACCGACATCGAACAGGAAGTCGGAACCGAAGCAGAGGCGGTGATCGAGCCGCCCTACCGTGTCTTCGTCCACAACGACGACGTCACCCCCTTCGACTTCGTCATCGTCGCCCTGCAGCGCTTCTTCGATTTGACCCTGTTGGTGGCCGAACAGATCACCTACATCGCCCACGTCAGCGGTCTGGCCTACGTCGCCACCCTGCCCAAGAGCGAAGCGGAGAAGCGCGTCGGCCGCGCCCACTTCGCCGCCAGCCTGGAAGGGTACCCGCTAACCTTTACCATCGAACCGGAGTAACCCTCCGAAGCAAGGAGAATCTATCATGAAATTCAGCCTCGACGGCGCCGGCCCGCTGGGCCTTAGCTGGATCGACCGCGACGTCGCCAGCCTATCCCCCTCCTACAGCCGCGAATACGCCCTGGTCGTCGACCACGCCCAAGGGTCGGAAGTGTGGGACGTGGACGGCCGCCGCTACATCGACTTCATGGCCGGCGTGGCCGTGCTCAATGTCGGCCATCGCCACCCCTACGTCCAGGCGGCGGTCGAAGAGCAACTCAGCAAGTTCTGGCACATCTGCCTGTCCGACTTCTTCTACCCCCAGGCCATCACCCTGGCCGAGAAGCTCCAGACCATCGCGCCGCTGGACGGGCCAAGCCAGGTGTACTTCGGCAACTCCGGCACCGAGGCGGTCGAAGCGGCCATTAAGCTGGCGATGTACACCACCGGGCGCACGCGCTTCATCGGCTTCATGGGCGCGTTCCACGGCCGCACCCTCGGCTCGCTGTCCTTCACGGCCAGCAAAGCCGTGCAGCGGGCCAACTACCTGGCCGGCGTCAAGGTCTACCACGTCCCCTACCCCAACGCCTACCGCCCCGTGCTGGCCGGCCCGGCCGACGAGGCGTATGGCGATATTGTCATGGACTACATCGAGGACGACATCTTCCGCACCATGCTGGCCCCAACCGATGTGGCCGGCATCCTCGTCGAGCCGATCCAGGGCGAGGGGGGCTACATCGTGCCAGCGCCCGGCTTCTTCCCTCGCCTGCGTGAGTTGTGCGACCGGTACGGCATCCTGCTCATGGTCGATGAGATTCAGAGCGGTGCGGGTCGCACCGGCCACTGGTGGGCGGTAGAACACGAGAACGTGCGCCCCGACATCGTCTGCTTTGCCAAAGGCATCGGCAGCGGCCTGCCCATTGGCGGCATCATCGCCCGCAAGGAGTTGATGACCTGGGGGCCTGGCTCCCACGGCAGCACCTATGGTGGCAACCCCGTCGCTGCGGCCTCGGCGCTGGCGACCCTGGAAGTCATCGAGCAAGAAGGGCTGTTGCAGCGGGCGACCGACAGCGGCGAGTTCATCCAGGATGCCCTGACAGAGATGGGAACGCGCCATCCCAGCATCGGCCAGGTGCGCGGCCGCGGCCTGATGCTTGGCATCGAGTTCGTCAAGAACCACCGCACCAAGGAGCGCGCCGTCGCCTTGCGCGACTGCATCATCCAACGCGCCTTCGAGATGGGCCTGCTGCTCATTCCCTGCGGCACGAACTCGCTCCGCATGACCCCGGCGCTCAACATCGAACGCCCACTCATCGAAGAGGGGCTGCACATCTTCGAAAAGGCGCTGACAGAGGCGGAGGAGCAGTATTACGAGTGACGAGTAAAGAGCGTAACTGCCAATTGAGCAGCAACCACAGATGACACAGATTAGCCTCTGGAAAAATCTGTGTCATCTGTGAAATCTGTGGGTGCTTTCTGACGACTGACAATTATGACCATTGAACCCATTACCACATTAAAACAGACCCTGCGCGGCGGCGTGGCCCCGGCGATGGCGACACCGCTCGTGCCGGGCACGCACACGGTCAACACCGCCGTTGTGCCACAACTGATGGACTTTCTGCTGGGCCACGGCGTCAAGGGGCTGTTCGTCGGCGGGACGACGGGCGAGGGCACACAACTGGACGACGACCAGCGCCGGGCGCTGCACGAGGCGGCCGTAGCCGCCGCCGCCGGGCGCGCGCCGGTGCTGCTCCACGTCGGCGCGCAACGCACCGAGACGGCCGTGGCCCTGGCTCGCCACGCCGCGACGCTGCGGCCGGCGGCCCTCGTCGCCATGACGCCGACATTCTACAGCATGAGCGACGACGCATTGGCCCGCTACTTCCACGCCGTGGCCGACGCCGCGCCCGACATCCCCCTCTTTCTCTACGACATTCCGCAGTTTGCCGTCAACGGCATCGGCCCGGCGCTGCTGGCGCGTCTGGCGGCTGAGATGCCGGCGCTGGCCGGCCTCAAGACCAGCCGCGTCGATATCCAGATCGTCCGCCAGCTCATCGACGCCCTGCCGGCCGACCGCATCCTGCTGGCCGGCAACGAGAGCGCTGCCCTGGCCTCGCTGGCCCTGGGGGCCGACGGCCTGATCAGTGGTCTGAGCACGGCCATCCCGGAGCCGTTCGTGGCCCTGACGCGCGCCGCCGCCGCCGGGCAACTGGACGAGGCGCGCGGCTGGCAGCGCTGCATCAACCGTCTACTGGCCGTGCTGGGCGGCACACGCATCGGCGGCATCAAGGCCATCCTCAACCAGCGCGGTATCCCCGTCGGCCCGCCCGTGCCCACCCTTGACGCCAACGACGCCCCGCTCTGGCCCCGAGCTGCGGAGATTCTGGAAAGCAGTGGCTAGTGACTGTCTCTTATACACATCTCCGAGCCCACGAGACCGTACTAGATCTCGTATGCCGTCTTCTGCTTGAAAAAAAAAACACACTAGCTATACACCATAGCAATCTTGATACAAACACAATATCAACAACACAACAA
>CALLZA010000834.1 GCA_937858165.1 uncultured Ardenticatenia bacterium | reverse complement strand
TCCTCACCTCAGTCGCTCGCCGTCGGTGTGGGTTGGGTATAAGGACCGGCCCAAAGGGGTATGGGGGATCACGGAGGGCAGCAAGTTGGGGATGCCCACCGCCTCCGTATCGGATCTGATGGTGGCCCTCTGCCGCACCCGCGACGCCAACGGCAGCGGCGCGCTGAGCCACATCCTCGTACCGTCCGACCCCCCGGGCATCACCATCGGCCCGCCGGAGAAGAAGATGGGCCTCCACGGCTCGCCGACCCACGCCGTGACGTTCGAGGAGGTGCGCGTGCCGCGCGAGAACCTGCTGGGTGGCGAGGGGCGCGGGCTGGCGCAGACACTGGCGACGCTCGACAGCGGCCGGGTCGGCATCGGCGCGCTGGCGCTCGGTTTGGCTCAGGCGGCGTTCGAGGAGGCGCTGAAGTATGCCCAGGAGCGCCACGCCTTCGGCGAGCCGATCGCCAACTTCCAGGCCATTCAGTGGATGCTGGCCGATGCGGCGACGGAGATCGAGGCCGCACGGCTCATGGTCTACAAGGCGGCGTGGTTGAAGGGGCTAGGGCGGCCGTATAGCCAGATGGCGTCGATGGCCAAGCTCTTCGCCACCGAGGTCAGCGAGCGCGTCTGCCGTAACGCCATCCAGATTCACGGCGGCTATGGCTACAGCAGCGAGTTCGAGGTCGAGCGCATGTACCGCGACACGCGGCTGATGACCATTGGCGAGGGCACGAGCGAGATTCAGCGGCTGGTCATTGCGCGTCATCTGCTCGGATAGGGGCCAGGTTTTAGGGCCGAGAAAAGAGACCTCACGCAAAGGGCGCCGAAGGAAGCAAAGGACGCCAAGAAGAATGTGATGCCCCCTTCGCGTTCTTTGCGTGGGCTTTGTTTCCTGGAACCTGGAACCTCTCACGGCATAATGCCCGGCCGCGGAATTGGCGTCGGCCAATTGTCCGACAACTGCGGGTTGAGCAGTGTCGGTTGTTGGGGACGGAACAACTCGGCATCGATCTGTCCGAGGCCAGGATCGTAGAGGTAGTAATGGCTGACGGCATAGTCGGCCAACGGGGCAATGAGCCGCTGGGTCTGGTTGTGAATACCGTCTGTTCCGCGGCCCAAGTACCAGATCGCTGCCCCTTTGACCGTCGGATAAGCAGCGTAGAGCCAGGACGCCCAGGCAATGCCTTGAAGCGCCGCCTCTGGCTCAGGCAGGGCGTTGAAGGCCCAGCCCCACTCGGTAATCAAGACAGTTGGGCGCGGAATGCCGTATTTGTCGCACACGGCAAACAGCGCTTGGAAGCGGCCGACCGCATAGGGATACGCGGGCGGGTCACCTTCTTCCGTCGGCGCAGGTGGAACAATATAGTTCGGGCTGAGGCTGTACTCATGGAGCGCTACGGCCACCTGATCCGGGTGCTCGGCGGCGTAGCGCAGAAACTCGAGGACTTCCGGTTGCTCCCAATCCTCAGGTTCCGGCTGGCCCGGTTCCCAACTGAAGGCCGCATAGCGATAGCCCTGGGCCACGGCCAGCTTGGCCGTGGCCAGCGAGAAGCGCCCTAGTCTGTCTACGTGATATACACCGTTGCGGCCAATGCGACCGGGTTCGTTGAGCGTTTCGAACCAGACCATGCTCTTGTCTAAACTGGTAGACCAATTACTGCGGTTGAGTTCCCAGCTAATCGCCGCTGCCTGTTCCGGGGAAGTCGCATAGTTGTAGAAAGGATCCTCGTAACGGGCATCCGTCAGGCGATAGACCATGGTGTGGGGTACAAAGCGGTCGGCGGCCCTGTTGGCGCTCATGATCTGCTGGAGTTCAAGAATCTTGCCGGGATCATCGACGCTTTTTAGAAAGATGGGCACGCCGGCATCATTGAGTTTGCGGAAGTAATCGCCTATGCCGGTATGGTTACCGCCCGGCCCGGTGTGAAAGCCGATCTTGACATGAGCAAGGTCCAACCCCTTCGCCTGCGCCGCCTCCCGCGCGGCGTCGAAGTCGATTGGTGGCACGGCGACGACGGGGGTGGGCGGCGGCAGCGGCGGCCCAAGCGTTGTCGGCGGCGTGGGCGAGGGGGCTGGTGTCGGCGTCGGCGTGGGATCGAGCGGGCTGCCAAAGGCAGCCGGCACGAAGCCCGATGAGGTGACCGCGACGGCCAGCGGTGTGGCCGCGGCCATGAACTCCACTTGCTGCCCGGCGCGCACGTCGGTGCCGGGCAGTGGGGTAAGGCTCTGATCGGCCGACCGGCAGGCGGCCATCAGCAGTAACAGGGTCGCCAAGAAGGCCAAGACGGCACTCGACATGAGTAGACTGATGGGTCGGCCAGGTCGCGTGAGGTGGGTCTTGGGCCGTATGGACGGCGGCATCTGGTCGCTCAACACTTATTCTCCTTGCCGGAATGGCGCAACGCGACTCCAACTATACCTCACTTGGCACCCGGGGCGTTAGGGCGCAACCTAAAAACTTGGTGTCAAGTAAGGCGGGATGCTTTTCCCGCTCCTCAGGACCATTGCAAAGGCAGTAAGACGCTTCACGCCAAGGGCGCAAAGAGAGGTCATCTTGGCGTTCTCTACGTCTTTAGCGGCCATTGCGTGAGCGCTTCTTCCTGCTTTGCAATGGCCCTATCCGGCCCGTGGGCGCGGCTAAGCAACCCGCGCTACAATCGGAGTGATGGACGAACAGACAACGACCGGCGACCGGCGGGTGATGCTGCTGACAACCGTCCGCCCCCACCCGCTGGAGGCGGTTGTGTGCGGGAAGGTAAGGGCGCTGCCGCCGCTGTTGCGGTCCACGCCGTCCATCAGCAGAATGTGCCAGTGCAGGTGAAGATTCAAAGAACCGCCAAAGCGGTGCCTCACGTGGATGCCGCCCACCTGCGCATTCTGGAAAGTATGGCTTTGACCGAGGTGGATGCAAAGTACGTCCCCTCCAGTTTCGAGAAGCTGTATGACGCCTGTCTCAAAGCGCTGGATGTCAAAGCGCTTTGAGCCAGGCGTCATAGAGCTTCTCGAAACTGGAGGGGACGTACTTTGCATCCACCTCGGTCAACGCCATACTTTCCAGAATGCGCAGGTGGGCGGCGTGGGGTGCACCCA
>CALLZA010000833.1 GCA_937858165.1 uncultured Ardenticatenia bacterium | reverse complement strand
TGTTCAGCGATAGGAGGTATTTCGTAGATAGTACTCTGAACTGTAGTTGTCAGTGCAGGTGTTTTTTTTTTTTTTCAAGCAGAAGACGGCATACGATGTCTAGTACGGTCTCGTGGGCTCGGAGATGTGTATAAGAGACAGCGGCTATCCTTCGCAGTCGTCAGGAGTTGAAGCGAGCAGTCTGGAAGAGTGGGGTAGCCGTGTCTAGAGCGATGATACGAGTCGTTATACTTCTCGCCGTGGCGATGTTGAGCGTGGCCGGGTGCAGCCTCATGCAGCCGCAGCCGGAACTCATCATTCCCACGCCGCCGGTGGCCACACCGGCTCTGTTCATTCCCGACGCCCAGGGGGAGATCACCACCGACCCGGTTAGCGACGTTGTACCCAACATCGACCCGGCCATCGAGGCCCTGATCCTGGAGGCTTCACAGCAGCAGCTCATCGCCTACGTGCGCCAGATGGAGAGCTTCGGCACGCGCAACGCCTTCAGCGACACCCAGTCAGAGACGTTCGGCATCGGCGCGGCGCGGCGCTGGATCTTCAACGAGTTCGTGCGCGTGGGCAACGGGCGGCTGACGGTCGAGTTCCAGGACTTCCCCATGAACTACAGCGGCTATGCCGCCGACCAGAGCAACGTCGTGGCCATGTTGCCGGGCAAGGGCGGCGGCAGCGGCATCGTCGTCCTGATGGCCCACTACGACAACCGCCCGGCCGACGCCACCGACGGCCTCAGCCGGGCCACCGGGGCCAACGACAACGCCTCCGGCATCGCCCTGCTGCTGGAGACGGCGCGGATCATGAGTTCGCGCGACTGGAACCAGACGGTCATCTTCCTGGCCACGTCGGCCGAGGAGCAGGGGGCGTTCGGCGCGCGCTACTTTGCCGAGAACGCCTTTCTGGACGGCAAGAACGTCATTGCCGCCGTCAACTACGACGCCGTAGGCGGGCGGGCCGGTGTGCCGCAGCACGTCCGTCTGTTCGCCGTCGATTACCGCATCTCCAACCACGGGGCGCTCGGCCGCTATTACGAGTACATTGGCGGCCTCTATCTGCCGACGTTCCCGGTGCTCATCCAGGACGCGCTCGACCGCGAAGGGCGCTGGGGCGACCACCGCGAGTTCGTTCGCGTCGGCTTTCCGGCCATCCGCGTCATCGAATCGGTCGAAGACCCCGACCTGGTCAACTCCAACCGGGACACGTGGGACCTGATCGACTACAACTACCTGCAACGGGTGGTACAGCTCAACCTGGCGGTGACCGCCAATCTGGCCGGCGGGCCGCACCAGCCGCCGCCGCCGCTGGTGGCGACGATGGCCGAGCCGGGGGCGTTCCTCCTGACGTGGCCCGTCGATCCCGTGGCCGCCGGCTATGCCATCTCCTTCCGGCCGGTGGATTCGACCTACTACCCGACCTTCAGCTTTGTGCGCGCCGGCAACGCCGGCAACGTGGCCCTGACTGGACTGGATCCCAATGTGACCTACGCCGTTAGCATCGCCGCCATCAATGAGCGCGGGCTGGTCAGCGGCTTCTCCGTCGAGCAGTTCCTGGGTCCCGACGCGGCGGCCTATAGTGGGGCCGTCTCCTCTGCGCAGTAAGAAGGTTCTAGGTGCTAGGGATTAGTGATTGGGGGAAGAGCGCTCTTCCCCCAATCACTAATCCCTAGCACCTATTCCGGCGTCGCGTTCAGGATCGTCGTCAGATAGTAGACCCGCGACAGGATCGGCCCAGCCTCGGCGAAGTCGGCCAGGCGGGGCTGGCCGTACTGCTGGATGATGGCCGGTATCAGTTCCAGTTGGCGCACCCCGTTCTGATCGAGCCAGACGTTTAGAATGGCTGTCTCCGGCGGGCCGGTGATGTTGAAGACGAAGTTCCCCAACCCGTAGGCGATCACCCCATCGCGGTAGCTGTGGATGCCCTGCAAGATATGGGCGTGGTGGCCGACGACCAGGTCAGCCCCGGCATCGACAGCTGCCCGCGCCGCGGCCACTTGCGGCTCGCTCGGCTCCTCGATGTACTCGTAGCCGCTATGGAGAATGACGACAATCAGATCGACCTCCGGGTGGAGAGCGGCTACATCGGCGGGCGCTGGGGGTGGGGTCGCGCCAGCCCGTGCCGGGGGGCGCGCGCGCGGTCGGGCCCTCAATACCCAACACAGGCGCCGGCGGACGGAGCAGTGACGAAGAGGCGGGCTGCCGGCGACTATCAAAAAAAAAACAAAGACAA
>CALLZA010000832.1 GCA_937858165.1 uncultured Ardenticatenia bacterium | reverse complement strand
TTGCGGTTTCGCGCTGTCGTTTCTTGTGACGTGATATGACTCTCTTCATATATCGTTTTTTTTTTTTTTAAGGCAGAAGACGGCATACGATGTCTGGTACGGTCGCGTGGGCTCGGAGATGTGTATAAGTGACAGACCCGCCGCGGTTTTTCGTTGACCCGGAGCGGCTGGAGGGGGTGCTGTCGACCCTGACGGCCAACGCACTGCGCCACACGCCCGCCGGCGGCCGCGTGACGCTGAGCGCGACGGCCGCGTCCGGCGGGGCGGCGCTGACCGTGGCCGACACCGGCGAGGGCATCGCCGCCGCTGACCTGCCGTTCGTCTTCGACCGCTTCTGGCGGGGCGACCGGGCGCGCGGCCGGAGCGCCGGCGCGGGGCTGGGGCTGGCCATCGCCCGCCAGCTCGTTCTGGCCCACGGCGGGGCGATTGACGTGCAGAGCGCACCGGGAGAGGGGACAATCTTTACTATCCGGCTTCCCACCCCGTAGGATAAGGTGTCTTGCGGCCCTGGGCGGCGCGTTAAGTCCGGCAGCGCGCGGCGTGATCCGTGCTATACTCCCCGCAAATGTCCGCCCAAGCCCGCCTTCTGGCCCTATTGCTCTGCGTCCTGTTGCTGTCCACCGCCTGCGCCTCGCCCGCCCGCCAAGCCGTTGTCAGCGCGCCGCCCGCCACGGCCACGGCCGCCCCGCCGACTGCGACACCCGTTCCCGCGACGGCCACGCCCACCGCCATGCCGACGGCCACCCCAACCGCCACGGCCACCAGCACGGCCACGCCGACGATCACGCCCACCCCCGAGCACCCGCTCATGATCGAGGTCATGCGCCGCCGCGACTACCCCGGCAGCGAACTGACCATCGAGGAGACGTTGCCCCCCGGCGAAAACTACGACCGCTTCATCGCTTCCTATCTGTCGGACGGTAATCGCATCAACGCCCTGCTGACCGTGCCCTGGGGTGCGCCGCCGCCCAGCGGCTGGCCGGTCATCATCTTCAACCACGGCTGGATTCCGCCCGACGAGTACGTGACCGAGCTACGTTATGTCGAGTACGTCAACTACCTGGCCCGCAGCGGCTACATCGTCTTTCGCAGCGACTACCGCGGCCACGGCGACAGCGAGGGGGAGGCGGGCAACCCGTATGGCGAGCCGAACTACACCATCGACGTGCTCAACGGCATGGCCGCCGTGCTGACCCACCCCGACGCCGACCCCGACCGCGTCGGCATGTGGGGCCACTCGATGGGCGGCCACATCACCCTGCGCTCGATGGTCGTCAGCGACCGTATTCGTGCCGGGGTCATCTGGGGCGGCGTCGTCGGCGACTACCCCGACCTGTTCGCCCGCGGCCGCGTGCCCACGCCCGAAGGCGCGACGCCCGCCCCCACCCGCCGCGGCCGCTGGCGCGGCGGCCTGATGGATCTCTACGGCGCGCCGGAAGACAACCCCGCCTTCTGGGCGTCCATCTCCGCCAACAGCTACCTGGCCGACATCTCCGGCCCGCTGCAACTCCACCACGCCTACGACGACCCCACCGTGCCCTATCAGGCCTCCGAACTGCTCCACAGCCAGATGGAGGCCGCCGGTCAACTGTCGGAGCTATATCTCTACGAAAACGACACCCACGACATCGACAACAACTTCTACACCGCCATGGGCCGCTCGCTGGCGTTCTTCGATCGCTATGTCAAAGGAGAGAGACGAACGACGAGCAACGCACGCCGAACGCGGTTTTCAATCGTAGTTCGTCGCTCGTTGCTCGCCGCCCGTCGTTCGTACGACGTGGTACACTGTTTGTAGCGCGAATCGCCGCTCCCCACAGCCAGGAGAAACCAAACAAAAGGAAATCCTGAACAAAGAAGGCAACCAAAA
>CALLZA010000831.1 GCA_937858165.1 uncultured Ardenticatenia bacterium | reverse complement strand
CTCCATGGATTGCCCACTCATGAGATTTGCGTGATGCTCAGGACTAGCGTGGAGGATCGTCATATCAGACAAGCTAAAGAGCATAGCTTTGGGGTGCCGTTACATCAACAACTAGCTAATCTTTTTTTTTTTACAAGCAGAAGACGGCATACGAGATCTAGTACGGTCTCGTGGGCTCGGAGATGTGTATAAGAGACAGGGTAGATAGAGCGGGGCGATGGCCAGCGCGCGGTCGTAGCAGGCCAGGGCGCGGTAAGGTTCGCCCATCTCCTCGTAGGCGCGGCCGAGGTTCAGATAGGGGAACTGCGGCGTGTCGTAGCGCGGTGCGGCCGTGGCCCGTTCCAGCCAGGCGATGGCCTCTTCGTAACGCTCCAACTCGATCAGATAGACGCCGACGTCGTTGTACGGGTTGCCAAACGTCGGGTCGAGGGCGATGGCCTTTTCGCATTCGGCGATGGCTTCATCGTAGCGATCCATGAGGCTGTAGGCCCAGCCGAGAAAGGTGTGGGCCTCTGGGGTGGGATAGACGGCCAGCGAGCGCCGGTAGAGGGCGATGGCGTCGCCCAGCTCGCCGTGCAGTTGGTGGCGGTAGGCGCGGTCGGTCAGGATTTGCGCCTGTTCGCGCATGATGTCTTGTTCTTCCATGATAAGAGAGAGTGTAACACCCGATGGGTGGCGATTCAAGCGGCCGTCACCGGCGGCTAAGGCGCAGTAACAGCCCCAGCACGCCGATAGCCAGCGCCGCCAGCAGGGCCAGCTTCATCAGTGGCGAGGCGACCAGCACCGCCAGGAGTCCGAAGACCAGGGCCACGCCGTAGTAGCCGAGAACGATGCGTGGCGTCGGCAGGCCGCTGTCGGCCAGGCGAAAGTGCAGATGGCCGCGGTCGCCGCTCATCGGATGCCGCCCTTGCCGCAGCCGCGAGACGATCTGCCAGGCCACGTCAATGATGGGCACCGCCAGCACCAGCAGCGCCGTCGAGAGCTTGGCCGGGGCCAGAATTGACAGCGTCGCCACCTGGTAGCCGAGGAAGTAGGCGCCAGCCGAGCCGAGGAAGATGCGCGCCGGGGAGAAGTTGAACGGTAGGAAGCCCAGCAGCGCCCCGGCCAGGGCCAGGGGGAACAGCGGCACCGTCGTCTGCGCGAGCCGCCAACTGTGATAGGCGAAGAAGGCCGCGGCGATGAGGCACACTCCGGCGGCCAGCCCGTCCAGCCCATCGAGGAAGTTGATGGCGTTGATCATGCCGATGATCCAGAACGTTGTGAACAGCAGGGCCAGCGGTCGCCAGATTTCGACCAGTGACCCGTCCATGCTGAACAGCGGCAGGGCCTGCCACAGCCCGGGGCTGGGCAAGGGGTTCGTGAAGACCTCGATGAAGATGATATGGACGATAGCTACCAGCGCGCCGATCAACTGGATGGACAGTTGCGCCCAGGGCGGCAGGTCGTAACGGTCGTCGAGCAGCCCCCCCGCCACGACGACCAGGCTGCCCAGCACGACGCCGCGCAACCGCAGCGCGTCGTCGGGGTTGTCGGGCGGCAGCAGCAGGTAGGTCAGGGCCACGCCGACGGCCCAGCCCGCGGCCACGGCCAGCCCGCCCAGCTTGGGGATGCGGCCGTGGTGCAGCCGGCGGCCGCCGGGTTCGGCGACGACGCCCAGGCGGAAGGAGAGGCGGCGGGCCAGGGGCGTGGCGACGAGGGCGGCGACGGCCGACGCCAGGGCGACGATGAGGTAGACCATGCTATCCCGTGCCGAACTGCCGGTCGCCCGCGTCGCCCAGACCGGGGACGATGTAGCCGATGTCGTTGAGCCGTTCGTCGACGTGGGCGACGTGGATGTCCACGTCGGGGTGCGCCCCTTGCAAGCGGGCCACGCCCTCCGGCGCGGCCAGAATGCCGACGTACTTGATGCGCTCCGCGCCCCACTTCTTGAGGATGTCCACCGTGGCCACGGCCGAGCCGCCGGTGGCCAGCATCGGGTCGAGCACCAGGCAGACCTGCACTGTGGGCATGGTCGGCAGCTTGTTGTAGTACGACACCGGCTTCAGCGTCCGTTCGTCGCGATAGAGGCCGATGTGCCACACCTCGGCCCCGGGCATCATCTCCCAAATGCCCTCGACCATGCCCAGTCCGGCGCGCAGGATGGGCACGAGGCCGACTTTGTGCTGGAGTTCCACGCCGTCGGCGCGCCCCATCGGCGTGTCGACGGTCAGCGGTTGGGTGGTCAGGTCAGTGGTAGCTTCGTAGCAGAGGAGCATCGAGATTTCGCGGATCAGTTCGCGGAACTTCTTGGGCTTGGTGGCGCTGTTGCGCATCAGGGTGAGCTTGTGCTTGACGAGGGGGTGATGGGATTCGTACACCATAATCGGCTTCTCCGGTGATTTTCGTGATTGTAGCCTAGCGAAGGGGTTTGGCGAAAAGCAGGGGACAGGCGGCAGCGCGTTGCCGTCTGTCCCCTGCCTTTTCGCGCTACGCTCTACATGACGTATAATCCCCCCATGACCAGCCAAGAGCCGCCCGACCGGGCCATCGCCCCGCAGCAGCAGGCCGACGACGTCGGGCTGGACACGATGTTGCGGCCGCAACGCCTGTCGCAGTTCACCGGCCAGGATCGGCTGAAGGACAATCTGCGTATCCTCATCGAGGCCGCCCGCGCCCGTGGCGAGGCGCTCGACCACGTCTTGTTTCATGGCCCGCCCGGGCTGGGCAAGACGACGCTGGCCCAGGTCGTCGCCAACGAGATGAACGCCAACATTCGCCACACCGCCGGCCCGGCCATCGAGCACTCCGGCGATCTAGCGGCCATCCTGTCCAACATGCGCACCGGCGACATTCTGTTCATCGACGAAGTCCACCGCCTGAGCCGGCCGGTGGAGGAGATTCTCTATCCGGCGATGGAGGACTTCGTGCTCGACCTCATCGTCGGCAAGGGGCCGGGGGCCAAGAACGTGCGCCTGAAGCTGCCGCGCTTCACCGTCATCGGGGCGACGACGCGACTGGCGCTCATGACCGCGCCGTTGCGGGCGCGCTTTGGCGCGGTCTATCGCATGGACTTCTATGACCAGGCGGCGATGGAGATCATCGTCGAGCGCGGCGCGCGCATCCTCGACGTGCCCATCGCCCCAGAGGGCACGGCCGAGATCGCCCGGCGGGCGCGGGGCACGCCGCGCGTCGCCCTGCGGCTGCTGCGGCGCGTGCGCGACTACGCCCAGGTGCGCTCCGATGGAGCCATTGCCCACGACACGGCTATGGCCGCGCTCGATCTGATGGAGATCGACGTGCTGGGGCTGGACGACCTCGACCGGCGCGTGCTGCGGGCCATCATCGAGAAGTTCGGTGGCGGGCCGGTCGGGCTGGAGACGATTGGCGCGTCGATCAGCGAGGAGTCGGATACGATCATGGACGTGGTCGAGCCGTACCTGCTGCAACTGGGCTTTCTGGAGCGCACCTCGCGCGGCCGCATGGCCACGGCCCACGCCTACCACCACCTCGGCTTGCCCGTGCCCGACACGGTGCGCGCCCAGCAGCCGGGGCTGTTCGCGTCCGACGCAGGGAAGTGAGCCATGAGTGACCTGGGCCGCATGTTGCTAATCATTGGCGCGGTGATTCTCGTCACCGGGGCGATATTGCTGGTCGGCGGTCGGTTGTTCCCCTGGCTCGGTCGTCTGCCGGGCGACATTCGCTACGAAACTGAGAACGTCAAGATTTTCATTCCCATTACGACGATGATTCTGATCAGCGTCGTCGGGACGATTGTCTTCAACGTATTGATTCGCATCTTCCGCCGGTGAGCCGCCTGCTGTTGTTCAACAAACCCTTTCACGTCCTCTGCCAGTTCACCGACCGCGAGGGGCGGGCGACGCTGGCCGACTACGTCCCCGTGCCCGGCGTCTACCCCGCCGGGCGGCTGGACTACGATAGCGAGGGGTTGCTGCTGCTGACCGATGACGGCGCGTTGCAAGCCCAGATCGCCGACCCGCGCCACAAGCTGCCCAAGACCTACTGGGCGCAGGTCGAGGGCGTGCCCGATCAGCGGGCCATCTCCCGGCTGCGCGGCGGCGTGAAGCTGAGCGATGGGCCGACGCGCCCAGCCCGCGCCCGGCTGCTGCCGGAGCCGGACGTTTGGCCGCGCACGCCGCCGATCCGCTACCGGGCCAACATCCCTACCGCCTGGCTGGAATTGACGCTGACCGAGGGGCGCAACCGGCAGGTGCGGCGCATGACGGCCGCCGTTGGCCACCCGACGCTGCGCCTCATTCGCTGGGCGATTGGGGAGTGGACGGTGGGGGGGCTTGCGCCCGGCGAGTGGGCTGAAGCGCAGGGGAGCAGGGGGGCGGGGGAGCAGGGGGGAGAAGAGGCCGCGAGGCCGACCAGTGTGGCAACAAGTTGGCCGTCAGCCGTGGTGAAGGGGGCGTTCACTTCGACTGCCAACGGCGGCGCGGTGACCTGGCGCTCCGGCGCGGTGACCTGGATCGGTTCCAGTGCTACCCCGTCGCCGACCACGAAGCGATACGCGCCGGTCGCCAGCCCGGCGGGTAGTTGCAGCTGGTACTGTCCGCGCAGGCGACCGTGCGTCGGCCACTCGTCGGCGGCGAACTCCTCGCGAATCACGGGCAGCGTCGACGTTTGCGCCGTCTGCCCGGCCTCGTCCATCAGCCGCACGGTGAAGCGGCCGCAGGCTGCCGGGTCGGCGCACTCCCAGAACAGCGTCAACAGCACGCGCTCGCCGGGCACGGCCGTGGCGCGATCCTGATTGTAGCCAAGCAGGGCCAGCCCCGGCGCGACAGTCGCCGCCAGCGGGTATTGTGGCGCGAAGTCGGGCGGCGTGGCGGGGTTCACCACGGTCATACGGCCAATAACTGCCGCTGTCTCTTATACACATCTCCGAGCCCACCAGACCGTACTAGATCTCGTATGCCGTCTTCTGCTTGAAAAAAAAAACAAGCCCATACTAAATATCTGTTTGCAGCACTTGCCTTCAACAGTATATACTCAATCACACTCCAATCTCGTGCCAACAACGTATATTAACATCAGAGACTACTATATCTAACTCACGCATCTAGAC
>CALLZA010000830.1 GCA_937858165.1 uncultured Ardenticatenia bacterium | reverse complement strand
TGTTGTGTTTTCTCTTTTTTTTATTTTTATTGATCCGGCGACCACCTGGATCTCCACTAGATCGCTCGTCGGCAGCGTCAGATGTGTATAAGAGACAGGGCTTCGGCCGCTTTGCGCCGGTCGGTGGCCCGGTCTTTGTACTCGTCCCAGCGGTTGACGCCGAGAATGTCGGCCAGAATCTCCTTGCGCCGGTTGGCCGTCTTGGTGGTGAACTCGTCGGCCTTACCCTGCAAGAGGAAGCTGGCGTTGGTGAAGACGTCGTACTTCATTCGCAACAGGTTTTCAATCGCCTGCTGCGTCTCGCGCACACCCGACTCGGTCAGCACGCGCCAGCGCGTCTGGTCATCGTCGCCGCGAACGGCCAACTCCAGTTGCATCGTCTTGCCCAGCGCCTTGCGGCGGATGACACGGTAGATGGCCCCTTCCAGGTCGAAGACGAACGACACCTCGGCCGCCTTGCCGTTACCGGCAGCAATACGGTTGACGACGTTGTCGTCCGTGGCGGTGCGGCTCTTGCCGAACAGTGCCCAGGTGATACCGTCGAGGATGCTCGACTTGCCCGCGCCGTTCAGGCCGGAGATGCAGGCCAGATGAACCCCGCGCAGGTCGAGTTCGGCCGTGTCGCGGTAGGAGAGAAAGTTGGTCAGGCTCAGGTAGTGGGGAATCATAACCCAGGTGGCGCTCAGCCCGATCCGTCACCGTCGGGGCCAACGGCCAGCACTTCGCGCGCCAGGCCCAGCAGCGTATCGATCTCGCTGTCGTTGCGCCCTTTCAGCCGCCAGTGCAGCGTCAGCAGGTCATAGGGGCTGAGCGTTTCGATGGCCGTGCCCGGCGGCAGGCGGCTTTTATCGGAGCCGAGGCGGTGCTTCAGCAGGCGCAACTCGAACGCGCCGTGGAAGTGATCGCGCAGTTGCTTCTCGTCGAGCAGCGCTTCGTGCTCGGCGGCGAACTCCAGTTGCACGCGGCAGATGGCCCCGGCCAGGCGCTCGGCCGATGGCAGACGGCCCATGATTTCGTCCATAAAGGTGTCGGCGGCCGTCGGCTTGATGAACAGGTCGATGAAGCGGCGCGTCTCTAAGGGGACGAAGCGCCACTCGGCCTGGCCGCGGGCCACCTCGGCCAACACGTACCCCTTCGTCTCGCCCGCCTCGCCAAAGTCGATACGCTCGATGGAGCCGGCGTAGACGACGGGCGGCCGTTCGTTGAGCGACTGATGCTTGTGGATGTGCCCCAGAGCGACGTAGTCGAAGCGCGGATCACTGACCAGCCCCTGGCTAAGCACCAGCTCGTGGCCGAGCATGATCTGTCGCTCGCTGCCCAGCCGCGCGCCGTGGACGCTGGCGTGGGCGGTCAGGATGAGCGGCAGCGCCGGGTCGATCTCGTGGGCCAGCGTCTCCTCGAAGGCGCGCTGGATACGGTCGTGAATTTCGTTGTAGACCTCGTCGAGCGTCTTGCCGGTTGTGTCCAGGTTGGCCATAAAGCGGCTGCGCGTCACCCAGGGCAACGACAACACCTGCACCGGCACGCCCAACTCGGCCGGCGTCCATAGCTTCAGATTGTCGGCCACAAAGACGCGCGGCACAGCCAGCGTGGCGAACTCCTGCAGCGTGCTGGCGCGGTTCTCGGCCGGGGCCACGTCATGGTTGCCCACCAGCAGCAGCGCGGCGATGCCCGCTCGCGACAGGCGCATGATACGCTCGCCCCAGGCACGCTGGAAGGTCGGCTGCGGGTTGCGGTCTTTGTAGGCGTCGCCGGCGAAGATGACCAGATCGACCCGCTCGGCGATGGCCGCGTCAATGATCTGATCGAGCGACTTCAGGAAATCGACGACGCGCTGTGGCAGGCCGGTCGCCGGGTCGTGGCGGCCGTAGTTGGCGATGTCGATGTGGGCGTCGGCAAAGTGGAGTATGCGCACCGTCATCCCGCCCTCACAACTCTAGCCTATGCCGCCGACGCTCGTCGGCAAAGTGCAGTATCCGCACGCTCATGACTTACTCCGTGAAGACGCCTAGGTCATAGTGAACGTGGGGATTGGGCAAGTCCTTGGGGAAGATGCGCTGGACGACGACGTAGTAGCGCCCCGGCAGAAGTGTTGCCGACACTTCCTTGTTGCCGGTAATAGCCGTGTTGCCCTCGCCGTATAACCGCTTGTTGGCATCGTAGATGGCGACGTTGTAGTTGGTATTCTCCGGAATGTTGCGCAGCCGCACAGTGGCGCGGCCGAGCGCCGGCCAATCGAAGTAGTATGGATTATAGAACTGATCGGCGCGCTCGAAGTTGCCGCTGACGGACGTATTCAGCGGCAGATAGGTAGCCCAGAATAGGACGTTGTCGCTGCCGATCTTGGGCGCGATGGGGATGAAGGTGCGGCCGGCAGTCGAGACGAAGTTGGAGCCGAGCGTCAGCCGATCCACGGCCGACACCACGCGCTGTTCGCGCGGGGTGTTGCCGCCATAGATGTAGAGGTTCTCGCGCCAGAACGCGCCGCGCGGCCACTCGATGCCCGGATCGGTCGCCATGCCGCCCATTGTGTAGGTGCTGCCCAGCACGAGCCACGTGTTGGAGACGGCGTCATAGACCTCCGTCTCCGGCACGCCCAGCCCGGCG
Organism: uncultured Ardenticatenia bacterium; assembly: GCA_937858165.1. Classification (GTDB taxonomy): domain Bacteria; phylum Chloroflexota; class Anaerolineae; order Promineifilales; family Promineifilaceae; genus Promineifilum. Next base: position 2,457 of record CALLZA010000830.1, on the reverse strand, counting down.
GCGTCGACGCCGCCGAAGACGTACCAGCGGCCGTCAGGCCCGATGGCGCTGCCGGCATTGTAGCGCGGGAAGTTGAGCGCTCCGGTCGCCTGCCAGCCCGCGCCCGATGCCGGGTTGTAACACTCGCCGCCAGTCAGCAAGACGAGGATCGGCTGGCCGGCCGTGTCGCTGCCGGTCGAAAGCCCACCGACAACACACAGCCCACGGTTGGCTGTGTGGACCCAGGCGGCTGTGTGGGCAAAGCGGGCAGTGGTCATGGGGCGCGACGCTTCCCACTGGCTGGTGCTGGCCGTGAAGCGGTAGGTGTTGTTTATGACGGTGCTGTTAGCGCTGAACGGCGGGATGGTGGTTGAGCCGCCGGTCACGTAGTAGGACGTTTCGCCAGGGGCGGCCACGGCCGCCGACCAGGCGAACATGCGGCCACCGGGCAGCAACCCGGTTGGGATGGGCACGGCCGGGGCCCAGAAGTCGTGCTCAATGTTGTAGACGAAGTGGGCGTTGGCGTAGCTGCTGGTGTTGCCATCGAAGCCACCGGGGACGTAGATATTAAGCCCCAGCCGGGCGGCCGTCGTGTTGGACAGGCCGGGGCCGAGTATGTCCGCCATCTCCGTCCAACGGTTGGCCTCAACGTTGTGGCGCAACAGCTTGTTGCTCACCACCGGGACGCCCTGAATACGCTCCTGGCCGCCGATGACGAACATGTCGAGGCCGAGGCTGGCGAAGGCGTGACGGCTGACGCCGCCGCGCGGCAGATTGCTGACCTGTTGCCAGCGCTGGCTGCCGCGGGCCATCGTCGCGCCGATGCGCAGATCGGCCGTCGACGGCGCGCCGAACTGGTAGTCAGCGACGAGGATGTAGTAGCTCCGGCCGCGGATAACAGGGAAGGTCGTCTGCGACTGGAAACCCAACGTGTCATCGGCGCAGGAAACGGTGCGCAGAGCGGCGCACGTCCCTTGGTGGATGGTCAGGATGGTGTCGTAGTTGCTACCCTCGGTGGTGACGGTGACGACGCCGGTGCTGCCGGCCACCAACACGTGCCAGGCGGTGCGATACCCATTGGCCCGCACCGGTGTGCCGAAGGTGCAGGCTGGAATGGGATCGCTCGCTTCTTCGGTAAAGGAGTTGGTCAGCGTGCCGCTGCCGTCGGCCGTCTGGCCGAAGGCGAGCGTGAGGGGTGTGGCCGTGCTGCACGTGTCGGCCGCCGGCGGCGCGTCGGGCGACAGCAGCTCCAACTCTGTGATGGATATCTCGTCGGCCAGCCACACGCCGGGCGGCTCAGCCACGACCAGCGGCTCGGCGGGCTGGGCAGCGGGCGGGCTATCGGCCCACGCCCCGGCGGCCAGGGTCGGCAGGGCGATGAGGCCGATCAGGAACAGGATAGAAACAAACGTTCGGCGCATAGTGGGGCAATGATAGCCAACCCGCGGCCGAGACGCCACATCGGGCTTAGGCTCAGGTCTATGAAGAAGACCTCACGCCAACATCGCGAAGGGCGCAAAGAGCGCAAAAAACAGCTCTTCTTGGCGTCCTTGGCGTATTTTGCGCTCTTCGCGTGAGGTCTTCCGGCTAAGAGAAGATGTACCTCTGGTATTTTGACGAGTCGGACAGCGGCTCACTATCATGAACGCAAATGAGTGTAACACCCATTACCGACTATCTGGCCATCGCCGCCTGGCCCACGGCGGCCAACATCAGCGCCATGCGCAAACTGGGCGTGCGGCTGATCATCAGCATGACCAACCGTGTGCCGCCGCCGGAGCTGGACGAGCCGCCGTTCCGCCTGCTCCATCTGCCGGCCAACGACTCCCCTTTCCGCCCCATCCCGCTAGCCCTGTTGTGCACCGGGGTGGCCGCGGCGCTGCCGGTCATTGGCGAGGGGCAGGCGGTGGCCGTGCATTGCAGCCGGGGCCGCCACCGCAGTGTAGCCATGGCCTGCTCCATCCTGATTGGCCTGGGCTACAGCGCCGAAGCGGCGATGCTGATCGTCAAACAGAAGCGCGCCCAGGCTGACCCGACCATCTGGTACATTCGCCGCCGTATTCTCCACTTCGAAGAGCAGTGGCCGCACGGCTGCGCCAGCGTCAGCGCGCCATCGCCCATGGACGAACGCCTGACGGCCGAGCCACTATCCCCGGCCTAGATACCCCCCGTTCCCGAGGTCAACCCGTATGACAACCCCCTTCCGCAATGTGGCCGTCATCATCAACCCCGCCGCCGGCAACAATGAACCGGTTCTGAACACGGTCAACGACGTCTTTGCCGAGCACAACATTAAGTGCTGTCTCTTATACACATCTGACGCTGCCGACGAGCGATCTAGTGTAGATCTCGGTGGTCGCCGTATCATTAAAAAAAAAAAGCAACTCAATACACGATGCTGCCGAGGCTGCCCATAGCTAAAGCACGAAGTAACAAAACGTAAAGCCATCTAACACCACAAGTACAGTACACTGCCGA
>CALLZA010000829.1 GCA_937858165.1 uncultured Ardenticatenia bacterium | reverse complement strand
TAATGAGGTGAGGCAGCTAACGGTAGTCGGGTACTTGTCGAGTGGATAGTTGTGTGTGTGTGTTGTTGTGTTTTTTTTTTTAAGGATACGGCGACCACCGAGATCTACACTAGATCGCTCGTCGGCAGCGTCGGATGTGTATAAGAGGCAGGATCAGTCGTACGTCCTGCACATGCTGACCCAGGCGCATCTGTCGCAAGTACTGTTTCCCGTTGGAGAGTACACCAAGACCCAGGTGCGCGAACTGGCCCGCGCCTATGGCCTACCCGTCGCCGCCAAGCACGACAGCCAGGATTTGTGCTTCCTGAAGGACGGTGACTATCGCGGCTTCTTGCGCCGCCACGGCGACACAGCGCTACCTGGCCCCATCGTCGATACCACCGGCCGCCACCTGGGGCAACACGCCGGTCTGAGCGACTACACCATCGGCCAGCGCAAAGGGCTGGGCCTTGCCGCCGCCGAGCCGCTGTTTGTCATCGGCAAGGACGCGGCGCGCAACACGCTGCTGGTCGGCCCGCGCGCGGCGCTGGGCCACGACCGGCTGACGGCGCGACAGGTCAACTGGATCGGCGGCGCACCCGACGGCCCGATCGTCGCCGCCGTCAAGATTCGCTATAAGGCCGCGCCCATCGCCGCCACCATCACACCCGGGCCGGACGGCTCGGCCGCAGTCCGGCTCGACGAATCGGCCCATGGCATCACGCCAGGGCAGGCGGCCGTGTTCTACGATGGCGACGTCTGCCTGGGCGGCGGCCTCATCGCGGACGAGACGTGGCCGCAGCCGGTGGCCGATCCCTGGGTGGAGACGAGCACACGATGATCCCCATTCCCGGTTCGGCGTCCGGCCTGGTGCTGGGCTTTCTGCTGGCCAGCGCCTATGGAGCGGTGTTCCACCTGGTCTATGGCGGATCATTGCGGCGCATCTTGCTCTATCTGGCCGCAGCCTGGGTCGGCTTCCTGGCGGGCCAATTGGCCGGCGATTTCCTGAACTTCGAGCTGCTCAAGGTGGGCAAGATTCACCTGCTGAGTGCCAGCATCGGGGCCTGGACGTTGTTATTGGCCGCTCGTTGGCTGGCCGGGCAGGAGTCGCCGGGGGAATGAAGCTACATCCCGCTTTCGTGCTATACTAGTCTGTTGGGGTTTATGCGATGAGCAACATACACTTGCCGGCCACCACTGAGCCGAGCGTCTCCCAGGAGGCGAGCGAACGCCGCGCGCCGCTGATTCCGATTGGCTACGTCATCGCCGGTGTGGTTGTCACACTGGTTGTGGCGGTGTTATCCACAGCCCTGCTGGTGTATCTGGCTAACAACTATGCCGATACCATTCTGGTCGTGCGCGACATCTTCATCATCGCTCTCGGGCTGATGTCTTGCCTCTCCGGCATCGTGCTCATCCTGTTGCTCATTGCCGTCACGCGGCTGATCAACATGCTGGAGTTTGAATTGAAGCCCATTCTCATGAAAACGAATGAGACGTTGGGAACCATTCGCGGCACGACGGTCTTCATGAGCCAAAACGTTGTGCGCCCCATGACGACGGCCAGCAGCTACATGGCCGGCATCCGGCGGGGCGTCAACACCCTGTTCGGCAACCCGCGGCGCTGAGTGCGGGAGTTAGGAGAAATGAAATGAACGACAATGACAGCGACCTCGGCTCCTTCCTGGCCGGCTTCGTCATCGGCGCCCTCGTCGGCGCGGCCACTGCGCTCATCCTGGCCCCTCAATCTGGCCAGGCCACGCGCGATCAACTCAGCCACATTAGCACCGATTTGCGCCAGGCCGGCGAAGAGCGGTTCGACCAGGTACGCCACGCCGCCGACAACTACGGCCGCGAGTATCGCGACCGGGCCGGGGCCATCCTCACCGACACGCGCACCATGGCCCAAAACCTGGCCGACCAGGCAACTGACCAGACGCGCATCGTCCTCGACGCCGGTCGCGATCAGGCCAATAGCGCTGATAACCACACCGCCTAGGCTTTTCCGGCCCAAAGTCCGGCGTGGTCTGTTTTTCATCGGGCAACGGCGATGCTGACGCGTCAGTCGCGCGCCGTCGCTTTTGTTGCGTCTGTTTGGGGACTCAACGGATCAAGCCATGATCCAGGCCATCGACAACTTCCTGGGCGAGCTGCTGAAGCGGTGGCCCGGGAACAAGACAACTGAATCTGAGCGCGAGAAGCTGCGGGCCGCGCTGTCGTTGACAGCCCGGGTTCATGGTGAGCGCACCCGACCGACGGGCGAGAGCTATCTCGACCACGCCCGCGCCGTGGCCGCCGGCCTCAATGAGTTAGGCGTCGATGACACCGACACGATTGTGGCCGCCTTGCTCCACGACGCCCTGTTGCCCCATACCGGGCTAAGCGAAGCCCTTCTCATTGCCGAATTTGGCCCGACCATCGTCAATGTGATCCGCAGCGCCAAATCGCTCGACGACTACGCCCGGCGGGCCAGCCATAGCAAGACCGCCGCCGATCTGGGCCTGGAGGCGTCGCAGGATCACCGGACGCTGGAGGCACTGCGCCGCGCCCTGCTGTCGATCATCGAAGGGGATATCCGCATCATCCTTATCCGCATGGTCGATTGCCTGCAAGACGTGCGCCGCGCCGACCGGCTCGACCGCGACGGGCAGCGCCGCCTGGCTTGGGAGGCGCTGCACATCTACGCCCCCATCGCCAATCGCCTCGGTATCTGGCATCTGAAGTGGCAACTCGAAGACAGCGCCTTTCGCTATCTGGAGCCGGAGCGGTATCGCGAGATCGCCCTGCGGCTAGACGACGGCCGCGAACGGCGCACCCTGAAGGTCAAGAAAGCCGCCTCGCGCCTGCGCCGGCGGCTGTCCAGCCAGGGCTTGAAGGCCGAGGTGACAGGGCGACCGAAGCACATGTACTCCATCTATCGTAAGATGGCGCGCAAGGAGCTGGACTTTGACCAGATTTACGACATCCAGGCGTTGCGCGTCATCCTGGAGCCGCCGGACAAGGCGACGTATCGCACGCTGAGCACCAAAGCGAAGGATGACGTCGACCGCGACCTGTGCTATCAGGTGCTGGGAGCGGTCCACAGCCTGTGGCAGCCCATCCGCGGCGAGTTCGACGACTACATTGGCTCGCCCAAGCCCAACGGCTACATGTCGCTGCACACGGCCGTCATCGACGAAACGGGCCAGAAGCTCGAAGTGCAGATTCGCACCCAGCGCATGCACGAAGAGGCCGAGCACGGCGTGGCCGCCCACTGGGCCTATAAGGAGCAGGACGCCAAGGTTCCGACCTCGTCCCAGAAGCGCATCCAAAACCTGCGCGAGCTGCTGGCCACGCTGCAAGAGGCGGAGGAAGACCTCGACAGCGCGCCCCCGCTCGACCTGGCTCGCCTGGACGAGCGCATCCACGTTTTCACACCCAAAGACGACGTGCTGGACTTGCCCAATGGGGCCACACCGATCGACTTCGCCTACCAGATTCATACCGAAGTCGGCCATAGCTGCCGCGGCGCGCGCGTCAACGGCAAGATGGTCAGCCTCGACTATAAGCTCAAGTCGGGCGACAAGGTCGAGATCATCACCGCCAAGCGCGGCGGGCCGAATCGGGACTGGATGAACCCCAGCCTCGGCTACACCGGCAGCGCCCGCACGCGAGGCAAGATCCGCCACTGGTTCCGGCAGCAGGATCGCGAACAGAACATCTTGCAGGGGCGCGAGGTGGTCGAGCGCGAGATTCGGCGGCTTAACCTCTCTGAGCCTTGCACCGTGGAGCAGGTCGCCGAGGCGATGAAGTTCGACACTCTGGACGACTTCCTGAGCCTCGTCGGTTTTGGCGACATCACCTCGACCCAATTGGCCGGGGCCATCGCCACCCGGGGCGGGCAGGCAAAGCGCCCTGAGCTACAAGATCTGCAACCCCTGCTGAACCTGACCGGCGGTAAAAAAGGGCTGACGGTGCGCGGCGTTGGTGGCGTCCACACCCGGCTGGCGCAATGCTGCACACCCGTAGCCCCCGAGGCGATCATCGGCTACATCACTCGCAACCAGGGCATCACCATTCACACCCAGAGCTGCCCCCAGGTTGCGGCCATCACGGAGCGCGAACGGCTGATCGACGTGGAGTGGGGCGTAGAAGAGAAGCGCGCCCACCCGGTGCCTGTCGTCATCACCGCCGAACCACGGGACGGGTTAATCGAAGACCTGGTCAACGTGTTGCGCGGCCAACAGATCGCCGTGCCCAAAACCAAGCTGACCAACGATGATGAGATGACGAAGGTGTACCTACTGGCCGAGGTTACCGACCTGACCCAACTCAACTATCTGATCACCAAACTGAGCAACCTACCCGGCGTTCGCGACGTGCGTCGCCAGAACTGGCGCTGATGCAGTAGAGTAGCACACAGATGACGTAGAGTTCTCGGATGGACGTCGATCGGGGAAAATCCAAATCTTGCGGCAACAATCTGCGTCGTCAGCATGCGATTCTTCTATCCGCCGGCACCTAACTCATCGGGCGATGGCGTCTCATCAACAACGACGCCCATCTCATCCAGACGCAGCCTTCGCGCGTCGCCATCACCCAGCCACAACTCCCACGACAGTAAATCAAAGCGAAACGGTTCGGCCCCGCCCTCGCGGGTGATTAGCTCGCCCCAGACGGCGTCCTCGTCACGGCCGTGCAACCGCAACTTGGCCCCGCGCCAGCGGCAGTAGTAGACCAGTGGCCCCATCGCGCTACTCCTCCAGCGCCTCGTACTGTTCGAAGATGCGGCGGTAGGCGGGCGAGGTGTCCATCAGCGTGGCGTGCTCGCCGGCCGCCTCCAGCCGCCCCTTGCGCAGCACCAGCACCAGGTCGGCCCAGCGGATTTGCGACAGGCGATGGGTGATGAGGAAGGTCTGTCTCTTATACACATCTGACGCTGCCGACGAGCGATCTAGTGTAGATCTCGGTGGTCGCCGTATCATTAAAAACAAACACACTGACTAGACAGCGGAGACATGATACAAGATCAACACACACAGTCAAATACGACGACAAAACATACGGACAAATAAGCAGTACTAAGCAGCAGACACATAAA
>CALLZA010000828.1 GCA_937858165.1 uncultured Ardenticatenia bacterium | reverse complement strand
TTTAGGATGCTGGTTGTAGTATGTATGTTTCGTAGGATAGAGCACTTGTGAGGGATTGGTTTTTATATGTCTTTGTGTAGCTGTTGGGTGTGTTAGTTTGGGCTACTGTGTTTTTTTTTTTTCAAGCAGAAGACGGCATACGAGATCTAGTACGGTCTCGTGGGCTCGGAGATGTGTATAAGAGACAGGGGCTAGGGAGGGTGGAGTCCATTGTACACCGTGTTTTTCGTGTAGTTGTGATTTTTCCCGGCGACAAGCGCCATTGAGCCGACAGTAACACAGATTAGGGTGGGGTACAAAGAGTCTAACCCGGCATCAAACTTCGTGTGCTGTCACTCTCCAGAATCGCGCCTTCAGGCGAGACAAGCGCGATTCTGGAGAATTGCGCTGCAGGGTGGGGGGAGACGTTGCACTCCCTGCAACACCCCGGCTCTAACCTGCTCAGTGTCAGCCACATCACACTCGCCGCCATTGCGCGGCACAGGAGGAGCCAAATGGCCCGCAAACCGAACGACGACCGCCTGCAAACCATCGCCCAGACCATCCGCGACAACCCTAACCGCAAGCCGGGCTGGATCGCCCGTGTGCTGGGGTTGGACAACAAGTCGATGATGCGCGCCCTGACGCAACTGGAAGACCAGGGCGTGCTGTTGGCCGAAGACGACCGCGGCCGCGTGTCCGTCATCGACCAGCGCCGCTGAGGGCGAAAGACGAACCGTCAGCCAAGCGAGCTACCCTCATCTCAGCGGCTGGAAGAATCTCTTCCTGATTTGTGGCGCTATTCGCCCCCGCGCCGCGCTATCATGGCCGCAGAGGTGAAGTATGGGACAACGCGCCAATCAACGCGCCTGGCTGCTCAGCGAGATGGAACGGCTCTACAGTGACCGCGCCTGGAGCGACAGCGAACTGGCCGCCCGGCTGGAGGTAAACCGCTCGACCATCTACCGCACGCGCTGCTTCATGGAGAGCGATCTGGACGCGCCGCTGGTGGAAGAGTCGCCCGGGCGCTATCGCTTTGACCGGCAGCGGCGGTTGGGCAGCATTCGCCTGACACCGACAGAGGCGCTGGCCCTCTATCTGGGCGGCCGGCGGCTGCAACAGCAGACGCGCGTCGGCCATCTGCCCACAGCCACAGCACTGGAAAAGCTGGCCCAGGTGTTGCGGCGGCCGATGATGCAGGGGTTGGTGCGCGCCGCCCAGGAAGTGCTGGAGCAGGAACGCGACCCCCAGCAGGCCCACGTTCTGGAACAGATCGTCGAGGGGTGGATCAACGGCCGCAAGGTACGCGTGCGCTATCGCAAGCCCCACGCCGACGCCGCCCGCGTCCACGTCATCAGCCCTTATCAACTGGAGCCGTCGGTCTGGGGCGACGGCGTCTACCTCATTGGCCACAGCGACCATTACGACGCGGTCATCACTCTGAAGCTCGCCCGCATCGAACACGCCGCCGTAACCACCGAGCCGTTCACCATCCCGGCCGACTTTGACAGCCACGCCCTGTTGCAACACGCCTGGGGCATCTGGCACGCCGACCGGCGGCCGTGCAATGTCCGGCTGTGCTTCAGCCCGCGCGTCGCCCCGCGCGTCCGCGAGACGGTCTGGCATCCATCGCAGACGTTGCGCGACCTGCCAGACGGCGGCTGTGAGTGGGCGGCCCAGATCGTCGAGTGGCGAGAGATGGAACCGTGGGTGCGCGGCTGGGGGTCGGACGTAGAAGTGCTGGAGCCGGCCGAGCTGCGGGCCAGTGTCATCGACTCCGTCCGACTGTTAGCCGAGCAGTATGGGGTTCGTGGGCCGGCGCTCTAGTGCGTTCCGTATTGCCCGCTGAAGCGCTCGGCGGGTCCAATGGTGCGGAGGGGAGAGGGTGACACATTATGTCATTATGTCAATACTTATACTTAAATTAACATACATTAATATACCTGTGGTCTGCTGGCTCTACTAGGTTGGTGATCGTGGGCGTAGGACTGCTGGCCCTGCGTGCCGCTTGGATGGGCGTTCCTACCCTCAACCCTTACAGTTTACTGGGCTGTCAGGTCGCTGAGAGCCTTGCGCACGGTCAACAGGCTCTGGAAAAATTCGCCTCTTTCCAGCAGAGCCTGGGCCTGAACCAACGACAGATGATCTGTCCCCAACAGCGGCGTGGCAAATTCAATCATGGTCTCCGGGTTGAGGGCGGCCATATACTCGTCAGGCGTCAGCACCAGAATCCCGGCTGATTCCATCTGGTCAACCAGGTCTAACACATCGGACTGAACCGGCGCGGTGACGATCAGCGCCATCATGGAAAATACGGGGAAGTCCAACCCGCCTTCCCGCGACAATTGAACCGAGTCGGCCCACAGGTTGGCGCTGGCGTATTCACTGTCTGACCAATTTGTGCCGTTGTAGGGGATGAGACCCAACTCGACGCGGGATGCCCACCGATCCAGCGTAAAGGTCACGGTGAAATCCTGGTACTCCCCGGGAACAAAGTCTCGTGGGGTCAGCTCGCGAGCGACAAACTCTTGCGCCGAATGAGCCTCAGTCTCGCCCACGTAGATGCGCGCGATGGGGAGGCTGGCAGCCACATCCTCCATTTTGAGCCGGTAGGTCACGGAGTAATCACCGGCGGGCAGCTCGACAAAGGGCCCCTGAATCCAGCCGGTGGGTTGGTCACTGGCGAAAAGCAGCGCTTCGCCAGCTTCAGCGGCCGGATCAGACACCACCTGGCCCTCGGCCCAGTCGTAGTGGGCGACGTCCAGGAAGATCTCGCCCGTCCGCTGGCTGAGCAAGTCGTCGATAATCCACGTATCGGCTGCGGAGACAGGCTCGTAGGCGAAATAGGCGCCTGGCGTCGGCACTCCAGAATAGCGAAAGCTCAATCCTCCCCATTGGCGATATTGCCCGCCGCCCACAATGAGACCCAACAACCCATGCTCACGGAGGGTGTTGTAGTAAAGAGTGGCGACCTGGGTGTTCCAGACCAGGTCGCGCCAATCAACCAGAATGGTCTGTAGGCCGGTGCGATCCATGTAGCGGCCGGTTGCCTGGAGATAGGCTTGCAGACCCGCGGCGTCCATGGCTCCGGGGTTGACATAACCTGCACCCGAGAAGCCTGCGAGCAAGGATACTTCGGAACGGTTGTCGATATAATCGTTCCAGACCAAGGGGGCCAAATCGGGCAGGACAGGATTGATCGTCCACCCATAGCGATGACCTTGTGCCCGTTCCCACACCAGATCATGAAATCCTCTGTCCAACAGATACTGCACCGCGTCGCCATCGGAGGTGAAAAAAGTGACGACGTGGGTGGCGCTGAGGCTGGCCAGAATACGATCCGGGTTGATCTCCGCCTGATAGCGGGCAGGCTCAATCGGCAGAGAGGCATGCAGGCTGAGGTTGGGAGAGTTGAAGGGGGCGTTGCCATTGGTCAGGACAGGGCAGAAATCGCCATGCTGCGAAATCAGTCGCACGGTCTCCACCTCTTCGCTGCCAAAAAAGCCAAAGACCGGGATAGGCGATGGCGCTTCGGCCAGGAATCGATCGAACAGGCTCCGTTGTGGCTCATCGCTGGGCGATAGCCACAAGACCGGCAGGTTTAGCGCCACCGCATAGTCACGCGCGCCAATGTTGAAGGGCAGATAGTAGCCCGCTCCGGGGATCGGCCGCGAAGCCGGCGGCCCGGGGCTGAAGATGGCGATGGCGCGGGGCCCCCGGCGCGGCCCCCGGGTGTCTGAAAACCCCCGGGAAAGGCGGGGCGCCTCCTCCCCGGGGGCGGTCCCCAACCCCCTTTTGTCGGGGGGGCGGCGGCGGGCACACCGTGCCCACGTCGGCGGTACCCCCACGCGCCCGTGTTGGGGGAGGGGGG